>DASQSQ010000604.1:0-9710 GCA_035642315.1 Mycobacterium sp. | reverse complement strand
TGGGCCTGCTCAATCAGAGCACACTGGGCGCTTTGACCGGAGGCGCGCTGGGCAGTCCGGCGTCCCGCGTCGTCAGCTCGACTGGCGTCCGGGCCCGGGTGACCACGCCCGCGCGCACCAAAGGTCCGGTCAAGCTCGACAAGGTCATCGCGCAACTGCAGGAGCAGCCTGATCAGGTTCAGCACTGGAACGTCGACGAGGCCGGGCTCGATGACCTGGTTGCACGGCTGTCCACGAAACCCGGTATCCACGCGGTGCACGTCTCCGCCGACGACAAGGCCCCGGCCACCGCTACAAAGCCCGCAACCGAAGCGGGCTAGCGCGGCAGAAGATACGCAAACGTCGAAAGAACAACTCTCGAAGGAGGATCGATGAAACCACTGTTAGCCCTCATGGGCGTATCGATGGGGATCGTCTTCGCGGTGCCGGCGCACTCCGAGCCTGGCGTCGACGAGACGCCGAACAACGAGAACAACGGCGCTTTCCTCGCTGACCTGACCAATGTGGGGATCGGCTACTCCGACCCGAACCAGGCCATCAGCGCCGGCCAAGCGGTGTGCGCGTGCATCCACAACGGCATGTCGGGCCTCCACCTTCTCAAGCACCTGCAAGAGAACAACCCCGCGCTGACCGAGAAAGGTGCCGCTCAGTTCGCGACGATCTCGGCGAAGTCGTATTGCCCGAAGCAACTCGACGAGACCGACGAGCCCGGCGCCAAGGCCACCAAGGGCTCAGACTAGGTTTTCGTCGCCTCGACGAAGTAGCCGCGCGGCGCTCCGGGCACATCGGCCGGAGCGCGCCCGCGCTTAGTGGCGCCGATGTCTCGTTCGGTTGCCGCTATTGGTGGCTGCTGCCACCACAGTTGGGGTTGGCGGGCTTTGCCGGCCACGCGCAGGCACTGACGTCGGTGGTGCTGCCGTTGCCTCCGCCGCCAAACACACCGTAGGTGGTGCCCTGCGTCCCCGTGTAGGTGGCGCCGCCGCTCGGTCCCCAACCACCTGAAGTCAGCACTGTCACCGTCCAGCCCTTACCTTCGAGCGCAGTTTTGTACGCGCCCAGGACGTCGGTCCCCCCGCCGTTGACGAGGAAATGCATGTGGATGCCGCTGTCCGGAATGGAGGTAGGGCCGTCGGTGCGCTGAGTGTTCGCCGGTGTGGGTATCAGCGATTGCAGTTGCGTTGCCGAGACCGGCGACGTTGTCGCGGTGGCCGAGTTAGAAGAATGCCCGCACGCCGATGCGACCAGTCCGATCGCCATCGCCGCGGCTGCCAAAGCGCAAGTGTTGCGGCTCATGATTGCCCCCTAGCGTCATGCGGACCGTATCAACGGATCACGGACACCACGGCCGGACCGGGCAGAAATTGAGGCCCGGTGGCGGTGGCGGCGATGCAGGTGGCGCGTCTCCCTCGAAGATATTTTCGAATTTTCCGATGCTCGAGGCGCCTCGGCCGGCTTGCCAGCGCGGCAGGCCATTTACTAGGATGTCCTAGTAACGTACGTAACTTCTTCCGCGCACCAGAGGGCACCCATGACCGCACAAATCACCCACTTCATCGATGGCAAACGCTCGGCCGGGCAGTCTGGTCGCACCGCCGAGGTGTTCAATCCCAACACCGGCCAGGTGCAGTCACTGGTACCGATGGGCAGCAAGAACGAGGTCGACGCCGCAGTGGCCTCGGCCAAAGAGGCGCAAAAAGAGTGGGCAGCGTTCAATCCGCAGCGCCGGGCGCGGGTGATGATGCGCTTCATCGAGTTGGTCAACGAACATGTCGATGAAATCGCCGAGATGCTGTCGCTCGAGCACGGCAAGACGCTGAGCGATTCCCGCGGCGACATTCAGCGCGGCATCGAGGTGATCGAGTTCTGCATCGGCATCCCGCATCTGCTCAAGGGCGAATACAGCGAGGGCGCCGGCCCGGGCATCGACGTGTACTCGCTGCGCCAGCCGCTGGGCGTGGTCGCCGGAATCACCCCGTTCAACTTCCCGGCGATGATCCCGTTGTGGAAGGCCGGCCCGGCCCTGGCATGCGGAAACGCGTTCGTGCTCAAGCCTTCTGAGCGCGACCCGTCGGTGCCGGTTCGCCTGGCCGAGTTGTTCATCGAAGCCGGTCTACCCCCGGGCGTGTTCCAGGTCGTGCACGGCGACAAGGAGGCCGTCGACGCGATCCTGACGCACCCCGACATTCAAGCCGTCGGCTTCGTCGGCAGTTCGGATATCGCGCAGTACATCTACTCGACGGCAACGAGCACCGGCAAGCGCGCCCAGTGCTTCGGCGGCGCGAAGAACCACATGATCGTGATGCCCGACGCCGATCTGGACCAGGCCGTCGACGCGCTGATCGGCGCCGGCTACGGCAGCGCCGGCGAGCGGTGCATGGCGATCAGCGTTGCGGTGCCGGTCGGCGAGCAGACCGCGGATCGGTTGCGCGCCAGGCTGGTTGAGCGAATCAAGGATCTACGAGTCGGTCACAGCCTCGACCCCAAGGCCGAGTACGGCCCGCTGGTCACTGAGGCCGCACTGGCCCGCGTGCGCGATTACATCGGCCAAGGTGTCGACGCCGGCGCCGAGCTCGTCATCGACGGCCGCGAACGCGCCAGCGACGATCTGACGTTCGGTGACGCCAACCTGGAGGGTGGCTACTTCCTCGGGCCCACGCTGTTCGACCACGTCACCGCCGACATGTCGATCTACACCGACGAGATCTTCGGCCCGGTGCTATGCATCGTGCGCGCCCACGATTACGAAGAGGCGTTGCGGCTGCCCTCCGAGCACGAGTACGGCAACGGGGTGGCGATCTTCACCCGCGACGGCGACAGCGCGCGCGATTTCGTCTCCCGGGTGCAGGTCGGCATGGTCGGGGTCAACGTGCCGATCCCGGTCCCGGTGTCCTACCACACCTTTGGCGGCTGGAAGCGCTCCGGCTTCGGTGACCTCAATCAGCACGGGCCGACCTCGATCCAGTTCTACACCAAAGTCAAGACCGTCACCTCCCGGTGGCCGTCGGGTATCAAGGACGGCGCCGAGTTCGTCATCCCGACAATGAATTAGCGTGTCGATGCAATTCTTCGGATTGGACGACGACGAGCGGGTGATCACCGAGACCGCAGCGGCTTTCGCGGCGAAACGTCTTGCCCCGCACGCCCTGGACTGGGATGCGACGCATCATTTTCCGACCGATGAGCTGCGTGAGGCGGCCGGGCTGGGCATGGCGGCGATCTATTGCCGCGATGACGTGGGCGGCAGCGCATTGCGCCGCTTGGACGGGGTGCGGATCTTCGAGCAACTGGCGACGGCCTGCCCGACGGTCGCGGCGTTCCTGTCCATCCACAACATGTGCGCCTGGATGGTCGACGCGTTCGGCACCACCGAACAGCGCAAGACGTGGGTGCCGCGGCTGGCCTCGATGGATGCCATTGCCAGCTACTGCTTGACCGAACCGGGCGCCGGCTCGGATGCCAGCGCCCTGAGCACGCGTGCGGTCAAGCAGGGTGGCGACTATGTGCTGGATGGCGTCAAACAGTTCATTTCCGGAGCCGGCGAGTCCGATGTCTACGTGGTGATGGCGCGCACCGGCGGCGAGGGTCCGCGCGGAATATCGGCCTTCATCGTCGAAAAGGACACTCCCGGGCTGAGTTTCGGCGGTCAAGAAGCGAAGATGGGCTGGAACGCGCAGCCAACGGCGCAGGTTGCCTTCGAGGGCGTGCGGGTACCTACCGACGCGATGCTGGGCGGCGCGGACGGCGAGGGCACCGGTTTCGGCATCGCGATGAACGGCCTCAACGGTGGCCGGATCAACATCGCCGCGTGCTCGCTCGGTGGCGCCCAGGCCGCGTTCGACAAGTCGGCCGAATATCTCGCCCACCGGCAGGCGTTCGGGTCCGCATTGCTCGACGAGCCCACCATCCGGTTCACCTTGGCCGATATGGCCACCGCGCTGGAATCCTCGCGGATGTTGTTGTGGCGGGCGGCGACTGCACTCGATGGCGATGACGCGGACAAAGTCGCGCTGTGTGCGATGGCGAAGCGATATGTCACCGACGCGTGTTACGACGTCGCGGACAAGGCCCTGCAGTTGCACGGCGGCTACGGTTATCTGCGCGAGTACGGTCTGGAGAAGATCGTGCGCGATCTCCGGGTGCACCGCATCCTGGAGGGAACCAACGAAATCATGCGGGTGGTCATCGGCCGAGCTGAGGCCGCCCGGGTCCGCGCCCGCGCCTAAAAAGGCGCCGAAGGGGCAGAAGGGTGAGCCGAATGTCTACTGTCGCGTTTTTGGGGCTGGGCCACATGGGCGGTCCGATGTCGACGAACCTGGTCTCCGCGGGGCACACCGTGCAGGGCTTCGACCCGGTGTCGGCCGCAGCCGTCGCCGCCGCCGACAACGGCGTGCGGGTGTCCGACAGCGGCCCCGCGGCGGTGGCAGGTGCTGACGTCGTCATCACGATGTTGCCGCACGGCGAGGCGGTCAAGCGCTGCTACGCCGAAATCCTGCCAACGGCAAGCCAGGGCGCGTTGTTCATCGACAGCTCAACGATTTCCGTCGATGACGCTCGCGAAATCCACGCGTTAGCGGCCTCGCACGGTTTTGCCCAGCTCGACGCACCGGTGTCCGGCGGGGTCAAGGGCGCCGTCGCCGGCACGCTGGCATTCATGGTCGGTGGCGACGACGACGCGCTGCAGCAGGCGCGGCCGATATTGGAGCCGATGGCCGGCAAGATCATTCATTGCGGAGCGGCCGGCGCCGGCCAGGCCGCCAAAGTGTGCAACAACATGGTGCTGGCCGTGCAGCAGATCGCGATCGGCGAGGCGTTCGTGCTGGCCGAAAAGCTGGGGCTCTCAGCGCAGTCGCTGTTCGACGTCATCACCGGCGCGACCGGAAACTGCTGGGCAGTGCACACCAACTGCCCGGTACCCGGCCCGGTGCCCACATCGCCGGCCAACAACAACTTCACCCCGGGCTTCGCGACGGCGCTGATGAACAAGGATCTGGGGTTGGCAATGGACGCCGTCGGCTCAACCGGTTCGGCGGCGCCATTGGGCAGCCACGCCGCCGAGATCTACGCCAAATTCGCGGCGGCCAACGCCGACAAGGACTTCAGCGCCGTCATCGAGATGCTTCGCGGGAGCTAGGCAACCCGGGGGCGCTGCTGGGCGATCCACCAGCGCCGGTGCGCCTGCTGACACCCGGCCGCGCGCAGCAGATCCGCGCCGTCGTAGCCGGTGGCGACGACCACTGTAGGCAATTTGGCGGCAACCGCAGCACGCCACCCGCGCCCCGACCCCGCGACCGCCAGCGCGCCGCGGTGCGTTATTCCCATCTCCCACAACGCCAGCCGGTACAGTTCGGCGTCGCACTCGGGCCCGGCGGCCATGTCGGGCAGGTCGTCGACGGTCACGATCGTTTCGACGAGGCCATCACCGACCAATTGCCGCACCAGCGTCTCGACCGACTCGCGGCGCCGAGTGCTCACCACGCCGACCCAGATGCCTGCGACGAACAGGCTCATCACCAAGTCGACCAGACCGGCCCGAGGCGCCATGTCGTCGTCGCGGTCGATTTCGGCCAGTGCGGAATCGGCATCGAAAATCACCGCGCGCAGGACATCGGCTCCGGCCGGAGGTTCCCGGTCCCACCAGAATGTCCGGGCTTGACGAGTCTGCCCCATGGCTCGCACGCCCACAGGTTGCCCTAGGCCACACGCCACCAACCTCCCCCATTAGGGGGATTGGGGTGGCCAACTTAGGGTGTTGCCATGGCGGCTACGCCGGTGCGTCTGGTCCTGGTCGACGACCACGAGATGGTCATCGAGGGGCTCAAGGCGATGCTGGCGTCCTTCAAGGACCGGCTGCAGGTGGTCGGGCAGGCGGTGGGCGCCGACCGTGCGGTCAGTGTCGTCGACGAGCTGCAACCCGACATCGTGCTGTGCGATGTGCGCATGCAGGGCTTTAGCGGGCTAGACCTGTGCAAAGTGCTGCGCGAGCGCGACCCCGGCCGCAAGGTCGTGATGTTGTCGGTGTACGACGACGAGCAGTACTTGTTCCAGGCCTTGCGGGTGGGGGCCAGCGGCTACCTGCTGAAAAGCATCAACAGCGATGAGCTGGTGCGCCAACTGGAATTGGTGCACAACGGGGAAACCGTGATCGACCCGGGGATGGCGGCCCGAGCGGCGGACACCGCGGCGCGCATGCAGCGTGACGAGTTCTGGCCGGGCGCCCGGCAGGGGTTGACGCAGCGCGAAAGCGAAATCCTGTCGTACATGGTCAACGGGTTGTCCAACCGCGGCATCGCCAACAAACTCGTCATCGGCGAGGAAACCGTCAAAAGCCACCTGCGATCGATCTACCGCAAGCTCGGCGTCAGCGACCGGACCGGCGCGGTAGCCACCGCGCTGCGCGAGGGCATCTACCAATGACGCCCGACGACGTCGCCCGCCGTTCCCACGCGGTACGCGATCTTGTCGACACCGACCGTGAACTGGCGCTGCTGCGCGAACTCATCCAGGCCGCGTCGAGCGGCCCCGGCGTGGAGCCGCTGGCGGCCGCGGCGGCGCGGATGATCACCGCGGCCACCGGGACCGACGTGTGCTTCGTGCATGTGCTCGACGACAGCGACCGCTCGCTGACCCTGGCCGGGGCGACACCGCCTTTCGACGGCCAGGTGGGAAAGATCCGGCTGCCATTGGGATCGGGGATTTCCGGGTGGGTGGCCAAGCACCGCGAGCCCGTCGTCATCACCGACGACAAAGAAGCCGACCCACGCTATCTACCGATCCAATCGCTACGTGGACGCGACTTCACCTCGATGGTGTCCATGCCGATGGAAACCGACCCGGGCGGGCTGGTCGGCGTGCTCAACGTGCACACGGTCGCTCGCCGCGAGTTCACCGAGGGCGACGTCGAACTGCTGCGGGTCATCGGCCGGCTGATCGCCGGGGCCATGCACCAGGCCCGGCTACATCGGCAGCTGGTGGCCAGGGAGCGGGCGCACGAGCTGTTCGTCGAGCAGGTGATCGAGGCCCAAGAGATCGAACGTCGCCGGCTCGCCGGTGATATCCACGACGGCATTTCCCAACGCCTGATCACGTTGTCATACCGGCTCGATGCCGCGGCCCGAGCCGTCAGCGACGATCCGGCGGAAGCCTCGGAGCAACTCGATCAGGCCAGGGAACTCGCCGGTTTGACGTTGCAGGAGGCGCGGGCCGCGATTGGCGGGCTGCGCCCGCCCGTTCTCGACGACTTGGGCTTGGCCGGCGGGCTGGCCAGCCTGGCCCGGTCCGTCCCGCAGCTGGCCACCGAACTCGAACTCGCCGACGTCCGGCTGCCCGAGCACATCGAGATCGCGCTGTACCGGATCGCCCAAGAGGGCCTGCAGAACATCGTCAAACATGCCAACGCATCGGTGGCACAGCTGCGCTTCAGGGTCGACGACGACACCGCGCGACTCGAAATCGTCGACAACGGAATCGGTTTCGACACTTTCGAGAATCCGCTCGGTGGCGACGAGATGGGCGGCTACGGTGTGCTATCGATGGCCGAGCGCGCCGAGCTGGTCGGGGGCACATTGAACATCCGGTCGCGGCCCGGCTCCGGGACCGCGGTCACCGCGACGATTCCGGTGCCCTCGACCGTCGACTAGAAGTCGCCGGCGTTGTGCCGCAGTGTTTCGATCGACGACACCAGCGCCCGCGATTCCCCATCGGATATCCCGATATCGCAGAACACCTGCTCGTTGAGGGTGACGGTGGCGTCCTCGACGGTCGAGCGGCCCAGGTCCGTGATCTGTACCAGCGTGGTTCGCCCGTCGGTGGGGTGCGGCACCCGCTGCACCAGGCCGTTGGCTTCCAACCGGCGGATGGTATGAGTGACGCTGGTGACGTGCACCTGCAGCCGGTCAGACGCCTTGGTGATCGGCAACGCCCCGCTGCGGCTGAATGCCAGCAGACGCAGCAGTTCGAATCGGGAGAAGCTCAGATCGTAAGGGCGTAAAGCGTTTTCGACGCGAGCAAGCAGGATCTGGTGGGCCCGCATCACCGACGTCACCGCGACCATCCCCTGCGCGACTTCACCCCATCCGGCGCGTTCCCAGTTGACCCGCGCGACGGCGATCGGATCGCGATTGTCGGAACTCGATGCGGCCACGCCCTTTTCTTACCGCACTTCCGGCGACGATGCGGGTCTCTCACCCGCTGAGGAGCCGGAACATCAGGCTCAGCCGGCGACGATGCGGCCGAAGACACCCCTACCGGCTGGAGATTGCCGGGCCGCCGCCGGCGCATGGGCCGAGGTTTATGAGGCCTTCGCTAAGGCGGACAGCACCGCGAGAGTCGACGGTAGTTCGCCGACGGTAACCCGGGCAGCGCCGTCGGGGTAATGACGAACCTGCACCCCGCCGTTGGCGAACACCTCGCGCCACGGCTGGCGCCCCACCGCCGGCAGGTACACGAAGTTCGCGTGTGAGTCCGTGCTGTAGATGCCCTTCGCCATCAACCTCAGCCGCAGATGGTTGCGCTCAGAGGAGATCCGGCGAATGCGTTGCGCAAGCTGGGCTTCGGCGTCGTAGGACGCCGCCACTGCCGCTGCACTGACATTGCTCATGCCGAACGGCAATTGCATCGTCCACAGCGTGCTGGTCAGCTCGGGCGCCGCGAAGCCGTAGCCGATCCGCAGCCCGGCGAGCCCATAGGCTTTGGAGAAAGTCCGCAGCACAACGACATTCGGGAAGCGCCGGATCAAGTCTGGCCCGTCGATGCGGTAGCGCGAGGCCACGAACTCGATGTACGCCTCATCGAGCAACACAACCGTGTCGCTCGGGATCTGCCCGAGGAACCATTCGACAGCCGAGATCGTCTCCAGCGTTCCGGTCGGGTTGTGGGGCCGGCACAGCACCACCACTCTCGCGTCGGTGGCGGCCTCGGCCATCGCCGCCAAATCGTGATGCCCGTACTTGTTGAGCGGCACGGTGACCGGAGTCAGCCTGGCCATTTGTGCGAAGATCGGGTACCCGTCGAAAGTGGGCTGGGCCATCACAATCCGGTCACCGGGCCGGGTAACCGCGTGCAGAACCTGCATCGCCACGCCCGAGGCCCCCGGTCCGAGTACGACCTGCTCCTCGCCAACCCCAACTCGGTCCGCGATCAACCGCCGCAACTGCTCGGGGAGAAACTCCGGATAGCGGTTGGCCGCATCAATGCAGTGGACCAGCGCCGACCGCACCGCCGGAAGCGGTGGAAACGGGCTCTCGTTCAGCGACAACGCGAGTGGATCAACCGCCTGCGGCAGCGTAGAAAGGATCTCCGCGGTCACCGAGGTTCCGTACGCCGGCTCGGCCATCAGCCACGCCCGCCCCAACGGATCGCTGCCGCGCCGGCGAAGTCGCCCGCGTGTGCGAATGCAGCCATCATCACCGTGTCGCCGGCCTCGACCTGACCCTCGGAGATGGCCCGATCCAGGTTGACCGGGATCCCGGCCCCGAACAGGTTTCCGCAGTCGTCAAAGGTGTCGCGGTGACGCTCCTCGGGCACCTCGAGCGCTTCGCGCCAGTTACGCAGGAACACCCGGTTCGGCTGATTTGTCACGAGCAAATCAATGTCCTTGGAGGACAGCCCGGTTCGATCGCAGACGGCGAGCGCCACTTCGGGGACTTGCCGATTGCCGCGAGCGAGTACCTTGCTGATCTTGGTTTCGGTGAACCCGATGGAGGCCTCACCGG
>DASQSQ010000603.1:0-3008 GCA_035642315.1 Mycobacterium sp. | reverse complement strand
CGTTCTGCTTCTTGACGACGAAGGCACGCAGTCGGTGGCCCCACTCCTTATCCTCGACGCCGATCGCGGTGGCCTCCACCACGTCGGGATGCCCGCTGATGCAGTCCTCGACTTCGGCGGGGAAAACGTTCTCGCCGCCGGAGACGATCATCTCGTCGTCGCGGCCGCTGATGTAGAGCAGCCCGCGCTCGTCGAAGTAGCCGACGTCACCCGATGACAGCATGCCGTCGATGATCTGCTTCTTGCCGCCACCGGTGTAGCCCTCGAATGGGAAGGTGGTGCCGACGAAGATCCGTCCGACCTCGCCCTGCGGCAACTCCTTGCCGTTCTCGTCGAAGATCTTGACCCGCACACCTTTGACGACGGGCCCCGCCGTGGACGAATTGTGTTGCAGGTGTTTGGGTTCGGCGATAGTGGCGAAGGCGATCTCAGTCGAGCCGTACATGTTGTAGATCACCGGCCCGATGTCCTTGAGCGTTCGTTCGGCCAAGTCGGCGCCCAGCGCCGAACCCGAGGCGAAGATGATCCGCAGGCTCGACAGATCAGGCTTTTTGTCCATCTTTTCCAGTGCATCGAGGATTCGCGCCAACATCACCGGCACCACGACGACGGCTGTCACCTTGTGCTTCTCAATGTCTTCCAGCACGCCGGCCGGTTTGAACTTGCCGTGCAGCACCAGCGTCGAACCCAAAAACATCCCGATGGTCGCGTGCAGGAAACCCAGTGCGTGGAACATCGGTGCCGGCAGTGAAGTCACCTCGTTGGCCTTGAACGGGACGTGCGACAGGATTCCCCCGATCGGCGCCAACGTCGGCGGGGTGCTCCGGTTCGCGCCCTTCGGGGTGCCGGTAGTGCCGCTGGTCAGGATGATGATCGACGAATGCTTGCTGGCTTTGGGTGGGGCGGATTTGCTGTGCGCGGCGATCAGGTCGGCCAACGTCTCGTCGGTGCTGCCGGAGTCCTCACCGTCCGGCGTGCTAGCCAAGGCCCGCAACTTACCCAGCGGCGGCTCGGCTTTGCTGACGTCCTTGGCGTACTCGTCGTCGTAAATGATCAGCTTGGCGCCTTCGCGCTCGGAGACCTCTTTGATCTGCGGGCCGGAGAATGAGCTGTTGAGCAAGATGATGCGGGCCCCGACCCGAGCACACCCGAACTCCGCGATGCAAAACCAGCGGTGGTTGCGCGCCAAGATCGCCACCCCGTCGCCGCCGCGGACACCTTTGGCCAGCAGCCCGTGGGCCACCGCGTTGACGGCCTCGTCGAGTTCCTTGTAGGTCAGGGAGCCTTCGTCGTCGATGATCGCCGTGCGGTTGGGTGTGCGCCGCGCGTTAAGCGAAGGCAGCATGCCGATCTCGCCCCAATTGCGGATGTCGGCCGCCATCGCGGCGTAGTTCTGCGGCGGCTCCAACCGGAACGCGCCCGACTCGATGATCTTGCGGAGGTAGTGCACTTCAGCCGCTCCGCGCTGGGCGTACTGCTGGAGCTTGGCTGCTGCCTGCCCAGGAATATCGAAGAGATTAGGCATGCCGTCACCCTATGTGACGTGCGTCTCGGTTTTCCGGGGAAATTACGATCAAGAACATGGCGCCTCCCGTCGCACTCGAACTCGACGGGCGCCAGGTCGAGGTCACCCATCCAGACCGGGTGATATTCCCCGATCACCACCACACCAAACTGGACCTGATCCGCTACTACCTCGCCGTCGCCGACGGTGCCCTGCGGGGCGTGGCCGGACGGCCGATGATCTTGAAACGCTTCGTCAAAGGCATCGAGCAGGAGGCGATCTTCCAGAAGCGGGCGCCGGCAAAACGGCCGGACTGGGTGGACGTCGCCGAGTTGCGCTACGCATCCGGGACCTCGGCCAAGGAGGCCGTCATCCACAATGCCGCGGGGCTGGCCTGGGCGATCAACCTGGGTTGCGTTGACCTCAACCCGCATCCGGTGCTCGCCGATGATCTCGACCACCCGGACGAGTTGCGTGTGGACTTGGACCCCATGCCCGGCGTGCGGTGGCGGCAGATCGTCGACGTCGCACTGGTGGCCCGTGACGTGCTGGAGGATCACGGCCTGACCGCCTGGCCGAAGACGTCCGGGTCGCGCGGCTTCCACATCTATGCGCGCATCGTGCCGGGCTGGTCGTTTCGCCAGGTGCGGCTGGCTGCCCAAACCGTGGCGCGGGAAGTGGAGCGACGCGCTCCGGACTTGGCGACCAGTCGCTGGTGGAAGGAGGAACGCGAGGGCGTCTTCGTCGACTTCAACCAGAACGCCAAGGACCGCACGGTCGCGTCGGCGTATTCGGTGCGGGCCACACCGGACGCGCGGGTGTCGACGCCGCTGCGCTGGGAGGAGGTCGCCGACTGCGACCCGGCCGCGTTCACCGTGGCGACGGTGCCGCAGCGGTTCGCCGACATCGGCGATCCGTGGGAAGGAATGAACGACGCGGCCGGGGGCCTGGATGGACTGCTCACGCTGGCCGAGGAACTCGGCCCCGCGGAGAAGGCGCCGAAAGGCGCTCGTCGCGGCGACGGCACCGGCCGTCGCCAGTCGGTGATGCCGCTCATCGAGATCGCCCGGACCAAAACCAAGGACGAGGCGATGGCCGCCCTGGACACCTGGCGGCAGCGCTACCCCGCCGCGGCGGATCGCCTGCAGCCGACCGACGTGCTGGTCGACGGCATGCGTGGACCGAGCTCGATCTGGTATCGGATTCGGATCAACCTGCAGCATGTGCCCGACGATCAGCGGCCGCCGCAAGAGGAGCTGATCGCCGACTACAGCCCATGGCCGACGCATTGAGCGACAATCGGGTCATGCAGGCGATAGACCAGCTCCCCGGTCTGCGGGAGCGCAAGAAGATCAGGACCCGCGAGACCATCAGGCGGGAGGCTTTTCGGCTGATCCAAGAAAACGGCTACGCCGCCACCACCGTCGAGCAGATCGCGGAAGCCGCCGAGGTGTCGCCGAGCACCTTCTTCCGGTACTTCCCGACCAAGGAATCCGTACTGCTC
>DASQSQ010000602.1:0-2117 GCA_035642315.1 Mycobacterium sp. | reverse complement strand
AGGGTCACGCACTGTTGCTTCGAGCACGCCGGTCAGAATTTCGGTTCCCCTTGACCGAGGCCCCCAGGCGACCCGCCCGATTGGAGTGGAAACGATTGGAGGACAAGGAAAGTGCAGCCAGAAGTGGAGGAGATCCCAGACGCCGAGCACGAGCTGCTGGTGACGCGGGTGGCCGCGATTGACGTGGCCAAAGCCGCTGGCAAGGTGTGCGTGCGGCTGCCGGGTCAGGCAGGGCGGCGGGTCAGCCGGGTGTGGGACGTGCCCGCGACCAGCGGCGCGGTCAGCGACCTCGCCGAGCACCTGGTCGGGCAGGGCATCGAGAAGGTCACCGTCGAATCAACGTCGGATTACTGGCGGATCTGGTACTACCTGCTGGAAGCGGCGGGGCTGTCGGTGCAGCTGGTCAACGCCCGCGATGTCAAGAACGTCCCCGGCCGAGCCAAAACGGACAAGCTAGACGCCGTCTGGCTAGCCAAGCTGACCGAAAAGGGCCTGCTGCGGCCAAGTTTCGTGCCGCCGGCGCCGATCCGGCGATTGCGCGACTACACCCGGCTGCGCACCGATCTCACCCATGACCGTTCCCGGCAGGTGCAACGGCTGGAGAAACTACTCGAAGACGCCCTGATCAAGCTGTCGGCGGTGGCCACCGACATCACGGGCGTCTCCGGACGCGCCATGATCGAAGCGCTGATCGCCGGACAGCGCGATCCCAAGGTGCTCGCTGGGCTGGCGCGGGGCCCGATGAAGACCAAACACTCGGCTTTGGTCGCCGCCCTCGACGGCCGGTTCGACGACCATCACGGCGAACTCGCCCGGATGCTGCTGGACCAGATCGACGCCCTGACCACCCAAATCGACGCCCTGTCGGCCCGCATCGATGAGTTGCTGGCGGCGATGCCCGACGCCCAGCCCGTCGACCCGCACCCCGGCGGCCCGACCCCCGGGCTATCGATCGACACCGTGCCCGACGCCGCACTTGGCGCTGTGGATCGCCTCGACGAGATCCCCGGCATCGGGCCGAACACGGCGCAGGTGATCCTCGCCGAGATCGGGCTGGACATGAGCAGGTTCCCCACCCCGGCGCACCTGGTGTCGTGGGCCAAACTGTGCCCGCGCACCATCCAGTCCGGACCGCTTACCCGCGGCGGCAAAACCGGCAAGGGCAACCCCTACCTCAAAGGTGCACTCGGTGACGCCGCCGCCGCAGCCGCCAAGACCAACACCTTCCTCGGCGAACGCTACCGGCGCATCGTCAAACGCCGCGGCAAGCTCAAGGCACTGGTCGCGGTGGCGCGGTCGATCCTCGTCGTCGTCTGGCACCTGCTCGCCGACCCACTCGCCCGATTCCACGACCTCGGATCCGACTACCACACCCGCCGTATCGACGTCGAACGCCGCATGCGCAACCACATCGCCCAACTCGCCGCGCTTGGCTACCGGGTCACCGTCGAACCCGCCGCCTAACCCAAATACACAGTCCCGTAACCTAACCCGGCTCCGCAAAGCTCCGCGCCGGGTACTGCCGCCTACCCACTCCAGTTGCCTACTTTTCCGATCAGTAAACCCGGTCGCTGCGCTGGCCGCCGTGGAGGCGGGAAAATGGCGTGGCGTCCGTCCGGGACGCCGCTAAGTCTGTGATGCCGTGAGAGCTCGTGGTGTCAGTATGGCGTTGGGAGCCACCGACAGGAACTGTCGATTGTTGCCGTGAGCACGCGGACCAGATTCTTTAGGCCCTGTGGTTCCTCCGGACGGGCGCGCCGTGTTCGAAGTTGTTGTGTTCGAAAGGGATTTGATGGAACTACTGCACGAGCGGTGCGCCGCTCTGGATATCGGCAAGAAGGATCTGAAGGCATGCGTGCGGACGCCGAGCACCAAGGGTAAACGTTCCCGGCGTCAGGAGATCCGCACCTTCGCCACCACCACCAGTGCGCTGCTGGAGCTGCGGGACTGGCTGGTCGGCGAGCGGGTCACTCTGGTGGTGATGGAGGCGACCGGCGATTACTGGCGCGGCGCGTTCTACCTGCTGGAGGACGACCTGGAGGTGATCCTGGTCAACGCCGCACACGCAAAGGGTCTGCCCGGGCGCAAGACCGATGTCTGCGATGCGGCGTGGCTGT
>DASQSQ010000601.1:0-3573 GCA_035642315.1 Mycobacterium sp. | reverse complement strand
ATCCGGTGTTGGCGGTGGTGCGGGGTACGGCGGTCAATCAGGATGGCGCCTCGAACGGGTTGACCGCGCCCAACGGGCCGTCGCAGCAGCGCGTGGTGCGGGCAGCGTTGGCCAATGCGGGGTTGACCGCGGCCGAGGTGGATGCGGTGGAGGGCCACGGTACGGGCACCACGTTGGGTGATCCGATCGAGGCGCAGGCGCTCTTGGCCACTTACGGGCAGGACCGGGCCGAGCCGCTCTGGTTGGGGTCGATCAAGTCGAACATGGGACATACCCAGGCCGCGGCCGGCGTGGCCGGTGTGATCAAGATGGTGCAGGCGATGCGCCACGAGGAGTTGCCGGCGACGTTGCACGTGGATGCGCCGAGCCCGCATGTGGATTGGGCCGCGGGCTCGGTGGAGCTGTTGGCGGAGGCTCACTCGTGGCCGGTCAATGGTCGTCTGCGTCGGGCCGGGGTGTCGTCGTTCGGGATCAGTGGCACCAACGCGCACGTGATCATCGAGGACGCCCCGCCGGTCGAGGTGGTCGCGGAGGTTCGTCCGGCGACGCCGGTGGTGCCTTGGGTGGTGTCGGCCAAGAGCAGTGCGGCATTAGCGGCTCAGACGGCGCGGCTGCACGAATTCATCAGCGCGCGTGAGCAATTGAATGCCGCTGATGTGGGCTGGTCGTTGGCGGGCCGGTCGAGGTTTGAACATCGGGCGGTGGTGCTTGGCGCCGACAGCCGGGAGCTGCTCAGCGGTTTGGCGGAGCTGGCTGACGGCCTGCCGGGAGCCTCGGTGATCCAGGGCCATGCCACCGCAGCGGGCAAAACCGTGTTCGTCTTCCCTGGCCAAGGATCCCAATGGCTCGGCATGGGCGTCGAATTACTCGATACTGCACCGGTTTTCGCCGAGCACATCAAAGCATGCAGCGAGGCATTCGCCAAGTTCGTCGACTGGTCACTGATCGACGTGCTGCGCGGGGTGCCGGGCGCGCCGGGCCTGGACCGCGTCGACGTGGTTCAGCCCGCTCTGTTCGCGATCATGGTGTCGCTTGCCGAACTGTGGAAGTCGGTCGGTGTGCGTCCGGACGCCGTTATCGGGCATTCCCAAGGCGAAATCGCCGCCGCCTGCGTCGCGGGCGCCCTTTCGCTGCGCGACGCGGCACGGGTGGTGACGTTGCGCAGCAAACTGTTGCTGGCGCTGGCCGGCCGGGGTGGCATGGCGTCCCTGGCGTGTGGCGCCGAGCAAGCGCGAGAGTTGTTGGCGCCCTTCGGTGATCGAGTCAGCATCGCCGCGGTCAATGGACGATCCGCCGTCGTGGTGTCCGGGGAAGTCGCCGCACTCGACGAGCTGGTCCAACAATGCACCGACCGTGAGCTCCGTGCCCGTCGGATCGATGTTGACTATGCATCACACTCTGTTGACGTCGAGTGCATTCGGGAGCAGCTAGCCGACGTACTTTCAGGCCTAGAACCGCATTCGTCGCGAACCGCATTCTTTTCCACGCTGACCGGCGGTCTGCTCGACACCGCCGGCCTGGATGCCGACTACTGGTATCGCAACATTCGGCAGACCGTGGACTTCGATCAGGCCGTGCGCACTGCATGCCAACACGGCTACCGCACCTTCATCGAATGCAGCCCGCATCCCGCGTTGATCGCCGGCATCGAGGACACTTTCAACGACTGCTCCGAGACCAATGCCGAACCGATTGTCATCCCTACCATCGGCCGCGACGACGGCGACCTCCGCCGGTTCTTCACCTCGGCCGCCCAGGCCTTCGTGTCGGGTGTGGGCGTGGACTGGCGTGCGACGTTGCCCGGGGCTGAGTTTGTCGATCTGCCAACGTATGCCTTTGAACGGCGGCGGTTTTGGCTTTCCGGTGACGGTGCCGCTTTGGACGCCGCAGGTCTGGGGCTGGGTGCCAGTGAGCACGCGCTGCTTGGAGCGGTGGTGGAGCTGCCGGACTCGGGAGGGGTGGTGCTGACCGGCCGGCTCTCGGCGGCATCGCAGGGATGGCTGGCCGATCACGCCGTCGACGGCGTGGTGGTGTTCCCGGGTGCGGGATTTGTCGAGTTGGCAATCCGCGCCGGCGACGAGGTCGGCTGCTCGGCCGTCGACGAACTAACGTTGCAGTTGCCGTTGATGCTGCCGGCGTCGGGTTCGGTTGCGGTGCAGGTGGTCGTCGGGCCAGCCGAAGAATCCGGCCAGCGCAGCATCTCCGTATTCTCCCGGGACACTGCGGATTCCGCGTGGACCTGCCACGCCACCGGGTCATTGTCGTCCGCAACGGCCGAGCCGGGCGCGGATCTGTCAGCGTGGCCGCCCGAGGGCGCGAGCGCCGTCGACGTGACCGACGGCTACCAGCGATTGGCAGCTCGCGGCTACCAGTACGGCCCAGCGTTCCAGGGATTGACCGCGCTGTGGCGTCGCGGCGACGAGTTCTTCGCCGAAGTGACACTGCCGCAAGCCGCTGGCGGTGTCACCGGATTCGGTGTGCACCCGGTGCTGCTGGATGCGGCCCTGCACGCGGCAGCGGTCACGCACGACGGCGCCGGCGTGGCGCTACCGTTCTCCTGGCAGGGCGTGTCACTGCACGCGGCGGGCGCGTCTGCGGTGCGGGCGCGGATCGCGCCGTCGGGTCCGTCGGCGGTGTCGGTCGAACTGGCCGACGGCTTGGGGCTGCCGGTGCTATCGGTGGCGTCAATGATCGCCCGTCCGATCTCGCAGCAGCAGTTGATGGCGGCGGTGTCCGGCGCTAGTGGGGATCGGCTGTTCGAGCTGGCCTGGTCGCCCGCCTCGCCCGCGTCGCACGCCGAGACGCCGACGTACGAGGTGTTCGATTCCGTTGCGGTAGGCCAGGATCCGGTCACCGCCAGCTACGAGCGCGTGCACGCTGCCCTGACGGCGCTGCAAACGTGGTTGGCCGAACACGAATCGGGCCTGCTGGTGGTGTCGACGCGCGGAGCCGCCGGGTTGCCGGGGGAGGACGTCACCGATCTGGCCGGCGCGGCGGTGTGGGGTCTGGTGCGTTCCGCGCAGACCGAGCATCCGGGCCGGATCGTCCTGGTGGATTCCGATGTGCCCCTTGATGATACGACACTGGCGTCTGCGCTGGCAGTCGGTGAGCCGCAGGTGCTGGTGCGGGGCGGCACGGTCTACACGGCTCGGGTGCATGGCAGTCGGGCGGTTGACAACGTGCTGCTACCGCCCGGTGATGGGCCATGGCGGTTAGGGCTCTCGAGTGCCGGTACTTTTGAGAATCTGCAGTTGGAGCCGGTGCCCAACGCCGGTGCGCCGCTGGAACCAGGCCAGGTTCGGGTGGACATGCGCGCGATCTCCACCAACTTCCGCGACATCATGATCACGCTGGGCATGTTCACCCACGACGCGCTGATTGGTGGCGAGGGTGCCGGCGTCGTCGTTGAAGTCGGTCCCGGGGTAACCGAATTCGCCGTCGGCGACGACGTGTACGGGTTCTTCCCGGACGGCAGCGGCACCCGGGTCGCCGGCGACGTGCGGCTGCTGGTTCCGATGCCTTCTGACTGGTCTTACGCGGAAGCCGCAGCCATATCCGCCGTTTTCACCACCG
>DASQSQ010000600.1:0-3782 GCA_035642315.1 Mycobacterium sp. | reverse complement strand
GCGGCCGGGATGAAGGCCAAGCCCAAGGCGGTGGCGGCGATTTTTCCGACCGTCACCAGCCCGCCGGCCGAACAACCGGCCGCGACGCTGAACGTGCCCGGCGTGGTGTTCAGCGCCACCGGCGACGCCAAGAAGTTGCGCTCCAACGCCGTTGAACTCTTTCGGGCCTGGGACCCGGCTACGCTACGGATAGTCAGCAAAGCCCAGCCCAGCGGGCTTGCCGAGGGCCGCCGGCTGGCCACCGCGTTCGGCCTGGGCGGTCCGGATCGCAAGACGCAGAAGGCGATTCGTGCGCTGCTGACCGGGTATCTGCTGTACGTACTCGGCGGCGACAAGACCTATCGCGACTTCGCCGATCCAGACATCCAGCTACCCAAGACCGACGCCGCGGAGCAGGAGACGACGCCGGTGACTCCCGAAGAGAAGTTCGTCGCGTTACTCAAAGGCTGAGCTGACCAACCACTGAGCGGTCACTGTCCGGCCTGCGGCAATTGGTCCTCGGCGATCTCACACGGAGTCGAACCGTCGGGCTGCGGGTCGGCCGGCGCCGGGGGCGAATCCGGCGGCGGTGGCGCCGCGTCGGGCGGCGGCGTGATCTGCTGAGCCACCGGCTGATCGACCGGATCGTCTGTGGCTGACGGGTTTTCAGCGGGCACCTCGGCGGTGGTGCTTTCATCGCTGACCGGCGGCTCGGCGTCGGCAGTATCGTCAGCATTGTCGTCGGGGTGATCGTCGTCCGCGGTCTCGACGTCGTCGTCACCGAGTGGATCGTCGTCGTCCAGCGGATCATCCAACAGCGGATCCGCGGATCCCGACGGGCCGGAGAAGCCGTCAGCCAGCGAACCCAGCAGACCGCCAATACCGTCGACGATCTTGCCGACGACGCCGCCGATACTGCCGGCCAGACCGCCAACGCTGCCCAGATCGCCTGCGCCACCGGATAACCCGGCGGCATCGCCCAGCGGGGCAGCCAATTCCGGAGGCACCGGCGACACATCGTCCACCGTCCCCGCTGCCGGGGGCGGTGGCGGCGGATCCGACAGCGGCGTCGACACGGCAGCGGGCACGGTAGGCACGATGTCCGCCGGCGCCGACGTCGTCGGCGCGGGAGCCGCAGCCGGGATTGAGTCGAGCGGCTTATCGAATACCGCTGGCCCACTGGGACCCAGTTCACCGGGGATCTCGAAACACACCTCGCGCGTCGCGCTCAGCGCGTCGACGGCCGCGTCGTAGGACGCCTGCACAGACGCCATTGCCGATCGCATCGCGGTGAGCCAGTCGGTGCGAATATCGTTGTCCACGTAGGGTGTAACGTGCTGGCGGACCAGCTCTTCCGCCGATCGGTTGCCCGCCCCGGCGGTAACCGTATGTGCGGCGGCCAGCCAAGCTGACCGCTCCCCCACCCTGCGATCATCGATGGCGATGGCCGCCGCCGCCTTGCCGTCGACCAGCTGCCACAGCTTGTCACGCAGCGCTGCATAGCCGTCGGCCGCGGCACGGACACGCGCGCCCACCTCTGCGGCGGCGTCGCAGTGCCGCTGCAGAAACCGCGTCGCGGACTCGGCTCCCGACCCCGTCCATGCCGCCGCGATCTCGGTGATCTGGGCACGCTGCTGCCACAGCGCCTCGTCGATCGTGTTAAGCGCCGCGCGGAGCGCAGCGCTGTCGTCGTCGAGCACCCGGAGGTCAAGTCCGGTTTCGGTGTCATACCAACCCAGGACCTGTGAACCGTGCGCCGTCAGGTCGGGATGCTGATAGCCGAGCGCATGGCATGCCTGCACGTAGGTCTGTGTGTGCTCGACCGCGGGCCGGCCCTCGGCCAGCCGCGCCGCCACATCGAACCGCTCAGCCACTACTCACCCGACCCGCGGCGCTCAGATCCGCCTCGATGTAGCGGTCTGCGCTGGCCCGCAACGCAATAGCGATCTCCCCGGTTGCCCGTGCCCATTGTCCAAGCTCACCGGCCAGCCGATTCAGGGCTAACCGCAGCGCATCGCCATGACCGACGTAAGACCGCCCGGCGGTGG
The DNA here is from genome assembly GCA_035642315.1 of Mycobacterium sp. Classification (GTDB taxonomy): domain Bacteria; phylum Actinomycetota; class Actinomycetes; order Mycobacteriales; family Mycobacteriaceae; genus Mycobacterium. Next base: position 1,755 of record DASQSQ010000600.1, on the reverse strand, counting down.
CCCCGTCGAACGCCAAACTTCCGAAATGGGTGCGCACCGCGCCATCGATGAGTTGCGCGGCGTCGTCGAACCGGTTCGCGACCGTGCGCAACGCCGCAGCGTCGACGAACGCATTTCGTTGTCCCATACCGGTTTCGACGCATCGCGCTGTCCGGTGGTTCCGCTCAGTGCTGGGCGCGCACCGTTTCGGCGACGAGGGTGGCGAGCCGGTGGGCGGTGCGCTCGTCGTCCGCTTCCACCATGACCCGAATCATCTGTTCGGTTCCCGAGGGACGCAACAAGATTCGTCCGGTATCACCGAGCTCATCCTCGGCCTGCTGAACCGCGGTGCGCACCGACGGCGCGGCGACCGCGGCGGCCTTGTCCGCGACCTCGACGTTGATCAGCACCTGCGGCAGGGTGTGCATCGCAGCGGCCAGTGCGGTCAGCGACGAATTGGTCTGCGCCATCCGCGACATCAGCCGCAGGCCGATGAGGATGCCGTCGCCAGTGGTGGCCAGCCCGGGCAGCACGATATGACCGGATTGCTCCCCGCCGAGGCTGTAGTCACCGGATCGCAGCTCTTCCAAGACGTAGCGGTCACCAACACTGGTGGTGCGAACGGTAACTCCGGCCGCACGCATCGCCAGATGCAGCCCTAGGTTGCTCATCACGGTCGCCACCAGCGTGTTGTCGACCAGTTCGCCGGCCTCTCGCATCGCCAGCGCCAGGACCACCATGATGGCGTCGCCGTCGACGACCTCCCCGGCCGCATCGATCGCCAGGCACCGGTCGGCGTCGCCGTCGTGCGCCAGACCGAGGTCGGCGCCGTGGGAGATGACCGCCGATCGCAGCGCATCCAGGTCGGTCGATCCGCAGCGGTCGTTGATGTTGAGCCCGTTGGGTTCGGCGTGGATCGCGATAACCCGCGCGCCGGCCGCCCGGTAGGCGCGCGGTGCTGCCGCCGAAGCCGCGCCGTGCGCGCAGTCGACGACGACGGTCAGCCCGTCGAGCCTGACGGTGCCGGCCTTGCCGACCTGGCGCAGGTAGCGGTCCAGCGCGTCCTCGGCGTCGATCACCCGGCCGATCCCGGACCCGGCGGGCCGCAGCCCCGGCCCGGCCGCGACCAGATCTTCGATCTGGTCCTCGGTGGCGTCGGCGAGCTTGTGCCCGCCCGGCCCGAAGATCTTGATGCCGTTGTCGGGCATCGGGTTGTGCGACGCCGAGATCATCACGCCGAAGTCGGCATCGTAGGCACTGGTCAAGTAGGCCACCGCCGGTGTCGGCAGCACTCCCACCCGCAGCGCGTCGACGCCTTCGCTGGTCAGCCCTGCGATCACCGCCGCTTCCAGCATCTCGCCGCTGGCGCGCGGATCACGACCGATCACCGCGACGCGTCGGCGTGCGCTATTCGGGCTGGTCAGCCGGCGAGCGGCCGCGGCGCCGAGAGCTAACGCGAGCTCGGCGGTGAGCTCGCGATTGGCGACTCCGCGGACGCCGTCTGTGCCGAATAGTCGACCCATGCGGATTAACCTCTCACAGTTGGTGACCGCGCACACGCGTGACATGGGGAATGCCCGTAGTGCCACCCAACTGAAACGCGGCCGTGATTGCCGCCGGGATCAGCGCTTGCTGTACTGCGGCGCCTTACGGGCCTTTTTCAGGCCGTACTTCTTGCGCTCGGTGGCACGCGGGTCACGGGTGAGGAAGCCGGCCTTCTTCAGCGCGGGCCGGTCCTCCGGCGTGACCAGGATCAGTGCCCTCGCGATGGCCAGC
>DASQSQ010000599.1:0-4265 GCA_035642315.1 Mycobacterium sp. | reverse complement strand
CCCAGACCACGACTCGATAGGGATTGTGTGCCATGTGCATCCTCCTTGACGCGACCAAATATTAGGTTCATGGTTGATCGATGTTCACGCTCAGGTTCGACATGCGTGCCCCGGCCTGGAGCGCCCCGGCTGCCGACCTCTACGCCGCCGCGATTGACATGTGCGAGTGGGTGGAGACCCGCGGAGCGATCGTCGCCGTGCTCTCCGAACGCCACGGGGCCGACGACGGCCATCTTCCCAGCCCGCTGATCCTGGCTTCGGCAATCGCCGCCAGAACCAAGCGATTGATGATTTTGCTTGCCGCGGTGCCGATTCCGCTGTGCGAACCGGTGCGACTTGCCGAAGAAATGGCCGTCTTGGATCTGATCAGCAAGGGCCGGGTGATGTATGCCTTCGGCATCGGCCACCGCAGCGAGGAGTACGAACACTTCGGTTTGAGCATGGCCACCCGTGGCAGGGTCGCCGACGAAATCCTGGACGTACTGGACGATTTGCTGCACGTCGAGGTTGTCGAGTATCGAGGCCGACGGGTTCGGGTCACCCCAGCGTGCATGTCCGCCGACGGACCGCCGATGATGATCGCTGGCGGCAGCAGGGCCGCCGCTCGCCGCGCCGCGACCCATGGTCTGGGCTTCATCTCGCAGACTGACTCCCCGGGTCTCAAGGAGTTCTACGAATCGGAGTGTCGGGCTGCCGGACATGAACCCGGTGGCGTTCAGTTTCCGGTACCAGGCGCTCCGACAGCGGCTTTCGTCGCCGACGATGTTGACGAGGCGTGGGAGCTGCTCGGACCGCACTTGTTGCACGACGCGGTCACCGCGGCGTCGTACCGACCCCACGACGACTCGGTGGCCAGCATCACCCGCGCTGACAACGTGGCGGCTTTGCGGGAGGAGCAGGGCCCGTACCGGATATTCACGCCCGACGAGGCGGCCGACTACATCCGCAATGGACGGCCCCTGCCGCTGCACCCGCTGTGCGGTGGCATCCCGCCCGACATGGCGTGGCGATATCTGGAACTTGCCGGGGCCGCCAGCGTGCAGGCGCAGGCTGACTGAAGGAGAACCTCTATGTCCGCATCGCCCGAGCCGACCCGCGTCGTTGCATGGTCGACGGGAGGGGTCGGCACGGCGGTCATCGATGCGATCAGACGCCGCCCGGACCTGAAACTGGTTGGCGTATGGGTGCATTCGCCAGACAAGGTCGGCAAGGACGCCGGTAAATTGGCAGGTGGAGGGCCGATCGGCATCAAGGCCACCAACGACGCCGATGCGCTGATCGCGCTCGCGCCCGATTGCGTGGTGTATTCCGCCAGCGGCCCGGAGCGCGACGCGGCCGCGGTGCGTGACTACCTGCGGCTGTTGGCCGCTGGCATCAACGTCGTGTCGACGTCGTCGACAAGCCTGGTCTACCCGCCGGCGTACTTCGCGCCGGATTGGTACAACCAGCTCGACGCGGCTGCCAGAGCAGGCGGGGCGTCGTTCTATGCATCGGGTATCTTCCCGGGTTTCGCCTCCGATCAGCTCGCGTTGCTGATGAGCACCCAGTCGAAGAACATTCGCAGCATCACGGCCAGCGAGGTCGCGCTGAACGACCACTATCCGGTCGCCGACGTGATGATGGACGGGATGGGCTTCGGTCGAGCGCTCGACTTCGAGCCGATGCTCAAGACTCCGGGCTTCATCGAAATGGCCTGGAAAGCACCGATATACCTGATGGCGAAGGGTCTCGGCGTCGAGGTCGAGGAGGTGCGGGGTGCTCTTGATCGGCAACTGTCCGATCGTGAGATCGAGGTGGCGTTCGGCACCATCCAGGCGGGTACCTGTGGTGCGGTGCGGACCCGCGCCGCGGGCGTCGTCAACGGCCGGGAGGCCATCATGATCGAGCACGTCATCCGGATGGCGCGCGACGTCGCACCCGACTGGCCGCATTCGGAGTGCGACGCGACCTATCGCGTCGACATCATCGGCGATCCCGACATCCACTGCGAGATGTCGCTCGGCGAGGCCGAAGGTCACGGTGCGGGGCGGGCCGCTATGACATCCACGGCCATGCGCGTCGTCAACGCGATCCCATACGTCGTCGATGCGCCCGCCGGCCTGCTGAGCTCGCTCGACATCCCAATGACGCTGCCGCGTCACGCTTTTGACTGAGCGATTCACTCCGAGCGCCTACTTCGGTTGGTTCGGCACGCCCGGGAACAGCTGACCCGTCGGCTCCGCGGTCACCCAGCCCCCGAGCTTGGTCACGAGGTGGGGCGCGAAAACTGCGCTGTAAACCAGATTTCCGATCACGACAATCGCGACGACGGACAGGATTGCGGCTTGACGTCGAGTCTTGGACCGCGTGTCGGCCAACATCTCGATGACATTTCGTCCTTGCGCATCAGTACGGCCCAAAAGGTAGGTGAAGACCATCATCTGGATACCCATCGCGAGGGAGTCGTAGAGCGGGTACTGGTGCACAGTTCCCTCACGGATCGCCAGCCCGGGGATGACGCGGCCGTAGTAGAAGACGCCGAGCTTGGCGCCCAGGAACCCGTTGAAGAACAGCGCCCAGCAGAAGCCGACGAGGAGGCCGACGCTCAATAGTGTTGTGGGCTTGCGCCAACCGAACTCTGCGCTCAACCATCGTCCCAGCGCCGCGCCCGTCACGGCGGGAAGCACGAAGTAGGAGATGTAGCCGACGGGAACGAACAACGGCAATCCACCCCACGTCATGTTCAGCGGCCACCACGACGGCATGCGGGGAATAGCGGGCGGGAACTGCGCGTACATCGCCCAGTCGTAGGGTGCCTCGATCCACGAGAATGAGATCGCCGAGATGCAGAGCAGCAGCAGTGGGTGCACGCGGCGCTGACGAACGCTCAGATACACGCCAAAAGCGGTGAACGCGATGCCGCCGACGAGTGCGAAGTCGCTGGCCGCCTGCATGACGGGTGTCATCTGGCCGCTCATTGGTCGTGCCCTTCACTCGGACGCGCTGCGGGGTCGAAACGCAGCACCAGCCCGAAGATCAGCACGATCAGTCCGAATAGCGTGCCAAGCATGATCAGAGCGCCCACGCCGACCACCCTTTCGAGACGAGCTCGACCCTTTGGATAGTGGATACTATCCTAATTGGATAGCGCATACTATCCTGAGTTTCGTGCCCCAAGCCCAGGCGATTCGCCGGCCCCGCGGTGAGCCTCGCAGGCTCTTGCTTGACGCCGCCCGAACACTGTTCGGCCGCCAGGACTACCGCAGCACCACGACACGAGAAATCGCTGCGGCCGCCGGCGTTACCGAACACTTGTTGTTCCGCCACTTCGGTTCGAAGGCGGCGCTGTTCCGCGAGGCCCTTGTGCTGCCGTTCACCACCTTCGTCGACGAATTCGGCCAGACCTGGCAGTCAGTCGTCCCCGAGGAGACCGCCGAGCAGGAGCTGGCCAAGCTGTTCGTCGGACAGCTCTACGACGTGTTCGTCAAACATCAGGGTCTGCTGTTGACGCTGATGGCTTCGGAGGCTCTCAGCGAAGAGGAATTGGCTGACACCGGGATTGCCGACGTCAGACGGGCGCTGCGGGTCCTCGGTCGAATCAGCGCCGAGGGCATGAACTTACGCGGGCTGCGGTCGGACCATCCCGACCTGCCGGCGCACTCAACGGTGGCCATGATCGCCGGCATGGCTGCGCTGCGATCCACCTACTTCGGCACCAAGCCGCCATCGAGGGAGGTGATCGTTGACGAACTCATCCAGGCGATCCTGCACGGCTTCCTGCACCGCAACGACTGAACAGGACAGAAGATGACAGGCGCCAAAGCGGTCGAGTTGTATTACGACCCATACGATCCCGACATCGACGACAACCCATACCCGGTATGGAAGCGGATGCGCGAAGAGGCGCCGCTGTACTACAACGAAAAGTACAACTTCTATGCGCTCAGTCGCTATGACGACGTGGCGCGCGAACTGCCGAACTGGCAGACGTACCGATCCGGCCGCGGCACCACCGCCGACATCTTGTTCAACAACATCGAGGTGCCGCCGGGCATCTTGCTGTTCGAGGATCCGCCACTGCACGATCTGCACCGACGCCTACTGTCTCGGGTCTTCACGCCCCGCCGCATGCTTGCTGTGGAGTCGCTGGTCCGTGGATTCTGCGCCAAGGAGTTGGGCCCGTTAATCGGCGCCGGCGGTTTCGATTTCATCGCCGATCTCGGCGCGATGATGCCGATGCGAACGATCGGCTATCTGCTGGGCATTCCCGAAGAGCACCAGGAACG
>DASQSQ010000598.1:0-8662 GCA_035642315.1 Mycobacterium sp. | reverse complement strand
AGCTCGGGCTCGGCGCCGCGTTCCCGCATCGCCAGTGCGGCGGCCACCGCGTGTTCTTTGATGACCTCGTGGGCCGCTTCACGACCCATCCCCGCGCGCACTGCCGCGATCAGAACCTTGGTGGTGGCGAGGAACGGCAGGTATCGGTCCAGCTCGCGCTCGATCACCGCGGGGTAGGCACCGAATTCGTCGAGCACGGTCAGCATCGTCTCAATCTGCCCATCGACGGCGAAGAAGCTGTCCGGCAACGTAACTCGGCGTACCACAGAGCAGAAAACGTCGCCTTCGTTCCACTGCGCGCCGGCCAATTCGGCGGCCATCGAGCCGTAGCCACGCAGCACCACCTGGAGGCCGTTGACCCGCTCGCAGCTGCGGGTGTTCATCTTGTGCGGCATCGCCGACGAGCCGACTTGTCCGGGCGCGAAGCCCTCGGTGACCAGTTCGTGGCCGGCCATCAGCCGGATGGTGTGCGCCAGTGACGACGGCCCGGCACCCAGCTGCACCAGGGCGGACACCACCTCGTGGTCTAGCGACCGTGGGTACACCTGCCCGACACTGGTCAAAACCGTTGTGAATCCGAGGAAGTCGGCAATTCGTTGTTCGAGGTCAGCCAGCTTCGTCACGTCGCCGCCGAGCAGGTCGAGCATGTCCTGGGCGGTGCCCATCGGGCCTTTGATGCCGCGCAGCGGGTAGCGGTCGATCAGCTCCCGCAGTCTGCTCAACGCCAGCAGGGTCTCCTGCGCCGCCGAGGCGAACCGTTTGCCCAACGTCGTGGCCTGCGCCGCGACGTTGTGGCTACGTCCGGCCATCACCAGGTCGCGGTAGGTCACCGCGCGTTCGGCCATCCGGGCCACCAGTGCTACGCCATGGCCGAACACCAATTCCAGCGACCGTCGAACCTGCAGCTGCTCGACGTTCTCGGTCAGGTCGCGGCTGGTCATGCCCTTGTGCACCTGTTCGTGGCCGGCCAGCGCGTTGAATTCCTCGATGCGGGCTTTGACGTCGTGGCGCAGCACCCGCTCGCGGGCGGCGATCGAGGCCAGGTCGACATCGTCGAGCACCCGTTCGTAGTCGGCGACGGCGGCTTCGGGGACCTCGACCCCCAACTCCGCCTGCGCCCGCAGCACCGCCAGCCAGAGCCGCCGCTCGGCGACCACCTTGGCCTCCGGCGACCAGATCGCCACCATCTCGGGGCTGGCGTAACGATTGGCCAGCACGTTCGGGATCGTCACAAACACACAGCTTAACGGCGCCGCACGCCGCGCGGATCAGGCACAGTAGGGCCCATGCACTTCGTTGGGCTCGATCTCGCCTGGGGCGAGAAAAACAGCACGGGTGTGGCGGTCATCGATTCCGATGGCCGGCTTCTGCACGTCGGCGCCGCGCAGGACGACGCGAGCATAGAAGCCGCGGTGTCGCCATACGTCAGCGACGACTGCCTGGTGGCCATCGACGCGCCGCTGATCGTGAAGAATTTGACCGGACAGCGGCCCTGCGAGGCGGCACTCAACCACGACTTCCACCGGTTCGATGCGGGAGCGCGCCCGGCATATGCGGAGAAACCCGAATTCAACGATCCTCGCGGCGCCCGGATAGCGACGGCACTCGCGCTCGACATGGATCCGCTGTCGAATTCGCCACTGCGGGCGATCGAGGTGTATCCACACCCGGCGACCATTGTGTTGTTCGGCCTGGAGAAGATCCTGAAGTACAAGAGGGGCCCGTTCGAGGTTCGCCAAAGTGAGCTGCTGCAGTTGATGACGCTGATCGAGGGACTCGACAAGGCGACACCGCGGCTGCGGGTGAACCACAACGTGTCTTGGGTGGAATTGCGAAAGCGGATTGCCGCCGCGACTCGACCGGCGCAGCTGGACAGAGACGAAGATCCCGTCGACGCCGTGCTGTGCGCGTATGTCGCGTTGTACTGGTATCACCGGCCCGAAGACGTAACGCTCTACGGCGACTTCGCGACCGGCTACATCATCACCCCGACTCTTCCGCCGGATTTGGCACCCGCGCCGCGTCGTCGTCCGTCGACCCGGCCGGGCACCGATGAATTACGTGAGCGGCTCGCACACGTCGCTGCGCTGCTCGACGAAGCCCAACTCGGGTTGGCCGCGATCCGCCGACAGCTCGAGCTTTAGCCCGCGGGATCAGATCTCGACGGTGCGCTGGTCGAACGGTGCCAACGAGTCGATCACATCGATCACGGTCGCCCGCGCGACAGCCCTGGGATCCTCCTGGTCGTCGACCAAGGCGGAAACCACCGCGCCGTCGACGGCGCAAATCAACGCCGACACCAACTCCAGGCGCACCGACCGTCCCGACCGCTCGATCACCTCGGAGATCGCGTCGACGCGGTGATGCAGGTTACGGCGCTGGATGTCGCGCAGTGCGGGCTGACGGGCACACGCGATGTAGCGCTCATAGCGCGAAATTAGCTGCTCGGTCAGGTGGTCGGATTCGCTGCCGACGAGCAGATCGACCAGCAGGTCCGCGGTTGTCTCGGGCCCGCGGCGCCGGCGGGACAGGGCGGCGACTTCGGCGCGCAGCTGCGCCACCTCCAGCATTCCGATATGCGCGACCGCGCTGGCGGTCAGGTCGTCGAGGCTGGAGAAGTAGTAGGTCGTCGACGCCAGCGGAAGGCCCGCCCGGCGGGCGACGGCGCGGTGGCGAACCGCCTCGAATCCGCCTTCGCACAGCAGCTCGGCGGCGGCGCTGACCAGCGCGTACCGTCGACGTTCGCCCTTGGGGGTGACAGCTGCAGTCACTTACGACATGCTGCCAGTCAGCCTGGTGCCGCATTGCCCTTTCCGCCAAACGCCAGGTGTGATGTGGCACGTCGCAGCCGCGCAGCTGAGCGGGGCGAAGAGCGGCGCTTTATCATGGCCCGCATGCCAGATCTGAGTCGTCGTGCCCTGCTGCGCCTTGGCGCCGGTGCGGCGGCGGGAGCACTGGGCGCCCACGCGCTGGACAGGTTGCTGGCCACGCGGCCGCCGACCACGGCGCCGGTAACGATGGCAGGCACCGGCGTTCCGCTGGCGCCTCCTCCGCCGCTGGAGCCGGCCCCTGCGCCGGTCGCGGCGCCGACGATGGTGACCGGCTCGTTCGTGTCGGCCGCGCGCGGCGGGATCGCCACCAACTGGGCGATCGCCCGGCCGCCGGGTCAGACCAAACCGCTGCGGCCGGTGATCGCGCTGCACGGCAAGGGAAGCAGCGCCGCCACCGTCATGGAAGGCGGCGTCGAACAAGGCCTGGCCCAAGCCGTCGCCGCCGGCCTGCCGCCGTTTGCGGTGGTTGCCGTCGACGGCGGCGGAAGTTATTGGCACAAAAGGGCTTCCGGCGACGACGCCGGTGCCATGGTGTTGAACGAGCTCATCCCGATGCTGGACACCAAAGGCCTCGACACCTCCCACGTCGGTTTTCTCGGTTGGTCGATGGGTGGTTACGGCGCACTGTTGCTCGGCGGCCGGCTCGGAGCGCCCCGCACCGCGGCGATCTGCGCGGTGAGCCCGGCGCTGTGGATGTCCTCGGGGGCCGCCGCGCCGGGAGCGTTCGACGGCGCGGGAGATTTCGCGTCCAACTCGGTGTTCGGGATGCCCGGGCTGGCGTCGATCCCGATCAGGGTGGACTGCGGCAACAGCGATCCGTTCTACAGCACGACGAAACAGTTCGTCGCGCAACTACCCAGCCCGCCGTCGGGCGGGTTCTCGCCTGGGGGCCACGACGCATCGTTCTGGAGCTCGCAGCTGCCCGCCGAATTGACCTGGATGGCACCGATACTGACCGCCTGAGCCATTACCAGAAGCCTTACGATATCTGATACGATAGCCCGTTCGAACTACCGGAGGGCATCGAATTGGCCAAGCAGGCAGTCGCCGACAAGCGGCAGCGGCGGCAACGTGGATCGATCAGCGTCGACGAAATCATCAACGGCGCGTTCGAGGTGGCCAAAGAAGTATCGGTCGACGGCCTGAGCATGCCGCTGTTGGCCAAGCACCTCGACGTCGGTGTGACGAGCATTTACTGGTACTTCCGGAAGAAGGACGATCTGCTCAACGCGATGACCGATCGCGCGCTGGGCCAGTACGACTTCGCGACGCCGTTTGTCGAAGGCCAGGACTGGCAGGAATCCCTGCGCAATCACGCGCGGAAGATGCGCCAGACATTCCGGTCCAATCCGATCCTTTGCGATCTGATCCTGATCCGCGGCACCTTCGGCCGGGAGGCGACGCAAGCCGCCTTCCAGAAACTCGAAAAGGCGGTCGCCACCTTGGTGGAGGCGGGCCTATCGCCCGAGGACGCGTTCGACACCTACGCCAGCATCTCGGTTCACACCCAAGGTGCTGCGGTCCTGGAGCGGCTGCAGGACAGATCGGGCGGAGCCGAACCGTATCGCCGCAGCGGAAGTTCGGTCATCGACCCCGAGACCATGCCGTTGATCGCCGAACTGACCGATAAGGGTCACCGGATCGGTGTCGCCGACGACATCAACTTCGAGTACGGCCTGAACTGCATTCTCGAGCACGCAAGCCGGCTCATCGCCGGAGCCGGCTAAACCTCCACGACGACGGCGCCGCCCTGGCCGCCGCCCGCACACATCGCTGCCACACCGATTCCGCCGCCGCGCCGGCCCAATTCATGCACCAGCGTGGTGAGCATCCGCGCCCCGGAGGCCGCGATGGGGTGGCCCAGGCTGCACCCACTGCCGTAGACGTTGACCCGGTCCTCGTCGAGCCCGTACTCGCGACACGCGGCGATCGGCACCGAGGCGAACGCCTCGTTGATCTCCCACAGCGTTACGTCCCCAGGCGCCAATCCGGCGCGGTCGAGCACCTTGCCGATCACCCGTACCGCGCCGAGGCCGGTGTCCCGTGGCTCGACACCCGCCGAGGCCCACGTCTTGACGGAACCCAGCACCGTGAGCCCGGCAGAGCGGGCGAAGTCGTCGTCGGCCAGCGTCAACGCGGCGGCCGCGTCGTTTGTCCCGCTGCTGTTGCCGGCGGTGATGGAAAACCCTTCGATCTCCGGGTGCAGCACCTTCAGCGACGCCAGCTTTTCCAGGCTGGTTTCGCGGCGCGGGTGTTCGTCGACGCTGAAATCCACCAGCGCATCGTCGGGACCTTGAATTTTCAGCGGGACGATCTCGTCCAGGAAAGCGCCGTTATCGATCGCAGCGATCGCTCGCTGATGCGACCGCAACGCCCACGCATCCATCTCTTCGCGGCTGATCCCGGCTGCTTGGGCGGTGTTCCACCCCACCGTGATCGACATGTCGCGGGTTGGTGCGTCGGGTGTCTCCACATGCGTGGGCGGCAGCCACTGGTCGACAAATTCCAGGGTGGGCCCCGGGATGCGCTGCTTCATCAGCGGAGTCATCGACAGCGACTGCACTCCGCCGCCGACGACCACGCGCTCGACGCCGGAGCCGATCTGCGCGGCCGCGTTGGCAACCGCGGTGAGGCTGCCCGCACAGTGCCGGTTGACGGCTTGACCGGGTACTGAGGGCATGCCGGAGGCCGCCGCCGCGTAACGCGCCAGATCGCCTCCGCCGTAGTGGGATTCGGCGAAGATGACATCGTCGATGTCGGCGGTCTTGACTCCGGCACGCCGCACGGCTTCCTGCAGGATGGTGGCCGCGAGCACTTCGGGGGGAGTGTTGGCCAACGAGCCCTTGAACGACGTCCCGATAGCGGTCCGGACAGCACTGACGATGACGGGCTTGGGCATGGGTCAACCTTCGGGATTCGGAGGGCTTACAAGAGTACGCTGATGTGTCAATCGTATCAGCTACCGTAGCGCCGACGATAAGGGGTGCTTGCTGGCCGTAGGGCACGCTGAGACACTTGGGTCTCGCGGCCGTCAGCACGGAGGTGCCGATGCTCTTTCGTCAGCTGGAGTACTTTGTCGCGGTTGCACAGGAGCGACACTTCGCCCGTGCGGCCGAGAAGTGCTACGTGTCGCAGCCGGCGCTTTCGGCCGCCATCGCCAAACTCGAACGCGAACTTGACGTCACCCTGATCAACCGCGGGCACAGCTTTCAGGGGCTGACCGCCGAGGGCGAGCGCCTGGTGGTGTGGGCCAAGCGAATACTGGCCGAACACGACGCGTTCAAAGACGAGGTGCGCGCGGTACGGTCCGGGATCACCGGCACGCTGCGGCTGGGCACAGTGCCGACGGCTTCCACCACGGCCTCGTTGGTGCTCTCGGCGTTCTGTTCGGACCATCCGTTGGTGAAGGTGCAAATCCATTCCCGCCTGGCCACCACCGAACTGTACCGACGGCTGCGGGATTTCGAGCTGGACGCCGCCATCGTGCACAGCGTCCCCGAAGAGGCCCGCGACGTGGAACTGGTGCCGCTGTATCAGGAGCGCTATGTCCTGCTCGCGCCGGCCGAGATGCTGCCGGCAGGCACATCGACGGTGCGCTGGCCGGACGCGGCACAGCTGCCGCTGGCATTGCTGACGCCCGACATGCGGGACAGGCAGGTCATCGACGCAGCCTTCACCGGCCACGACATCACGATCACCCCACAGGTCGAGACCGATTCCGTCGCTTCGATGTTGGCGCAAGTCGCCACCGGTAATTGGGCGTGCATCCTGCCGCACACCTGGCTGTGGACCACCCTGATGGCCGGTGACATCCGGGTGTTCGAGCTCGTCGATCCGGCCCTCACGGCGCAGATAACCGTCGCCACCAACTCCGCGGAGCCGGGATCGCCGGTGGCCCGGGCCCTTTCGGCATGTGCACAGAAGTTGTCGCTGAACGAATTCTTCGACGCCCGGTTGCTCGGACTCACCGGCCGACGATGACGACTACCCTTTGATGGCGGCGCTTTTCGGGTTGAGGCTGGTTAGGTGCCCGCTCTCGACACCGGCGGCAGGGTCGAGCTCGCAGTCTACGATCGCCGGTCCGTTCGATGCCAGCGCTTCGCTCAATGCCGATTGGAGTTCACCAGGTGTGGTGACGTGATAGCCCTTGCCGCCGAATGCCTCTGCGATCAGCTCGTGACGAGCATGCGCGCTCAGCACGGTCGGCGCGGGGTCGGTGCCCGAGGTTTCATCGCCGCAGTAGACCCCGCCGTTGTTGAGGATAACGACGGTGATCGGTAGCCGGTAGCGGCATATCGTCTCGAATTCCATGCCGCTGAACCCGAATGCGCTGTCACCCTCGATTGCCACCACCGGTTTGCCGGTCTCCACCGCGGCGGCGATGGCGTAGCCCATCCCGATGCCCATTACGCCCCAGGTCCCACTGTCGAGGCGGTGCCGCGGCAGCTGCATGTCGATCAGGTTGCGGGCAACGTCCAAGGCGTTGGCACCCTCGTTGACCAGATAGACGTCCGGATGCTGTTGCAGCACATAGCGAACGGCGCGCAGCGCGTTGTGGAATCGCATCGGGTGCGGATCTTCGGCCAAGCGCTCCTGCATCTTCGCGTCATTTTTAACCCTGCGTTCGCCGAGTTCGTCGGTCCATGCAGTCGGTACCGCGATCGGGTGGGCGTCGACGCGGTCGAGCAGTGCCGACATCACCGAGCAGATGTCGCCGGCGAGCGGCGCGGCGATCGGGCGGTTGCTGTCGAATTCCGATGCTGCGACGTCGATTTGGATGAACTTTGCGTCGGCTGACCACGGCGGTGACGCACCATGACTCAGCAGCCAGTTCAACCGCGCCCCGACCAGCATCACCACGTCGGCGCGGGCCAGCGCCAGTGAGCGCGCCGCTGCGACGGACTGCGGGTGGGCATCGGGCAGCAGGCCCTTCGCCATCGACATTGGCAGATATGGAAGGCCCGTGGTCTCGACAAATTTCTGAATGGCGTTGTCGGCCTGCGCATACGCCGCCCCTTTGCCGAGGACGATCAGCGGACGTTGCGCCTGGGCCAACAATTGCACAGCGCGATCGACCGCCTCGGGCGCCGGCAGTTGAGCGGGATCGGGGTCGACAACCCGCCAGATGGTGTTGGCCGCCGCCTCCGCCTCGATGGCCTCCGCGAGCACAGCACCCGGGATATCCAGGTAGACGCCGCCGGGCCGCCCGGACACCGCGGTGCGAATGGCACGCGCGACACCCAGGCCGATGTCCTCCACTCGGGCGATCCGGTACGCCGCCTTCGCGAACGGTCGGGCCGCCGCGAGCTGATCGAGTTCCTCGTAGTCGCCGCGCTGCATGTCGACAATCGGACGCTCGCTCGATCCCGAGATCTGGATCATCGGGAAACAGTTCGTCGTGGCGTTGGCGAGCGCAACGAGGCCGTTGAGGAAACCGGGCGCCGAGACCGTCAAGCAGATGCCAGGCCGGCGGGTCAGAAACCCCGCGGCGGCCGCGGCGTTGCCGGCGGACGTCTCATGCCGGAAGCCGATGAAGCGGATACCGGATTTCTGCGCGAGACGCGCGAGGTCGGTGATCGGGATGCCGACGAGCCCGTAGATTTTGTCGACTCCGTTGAGCTTAAGGGCGTCGACGAACAGGTGAAAGCCGTCGGTCAGCTCGGGTTCCGATGCGGTGGTCATGGCTTTCACTGTTGTCCGATCTCCCGGCGGCGTCCAAGACCGGGCTGCTATGCACCGATACAAGGCGTTTATCGACCGTTAGCGGATGAGTATTGGACGGGCGCGCGGCAGCGGGGCATCGTGCAGGTAGACCCCCAGTTTCGGCAGCT
>DASQSQ010000597.1:0-2002 GCA_035642315.1 Mycobacterium sp. | reverse complement strand
TCGCTGGACCTGGTGTCAGAGGGCCGATTTCGCTTTGGCGTAGGCGTGGGCTGGCTGCGTGAAGAAATCGCCAACCACGGTGTTGATCCCAAGGTGCGTGGGCGCGTCGTTGAGGAACGGCTGCGCGCGATGATTGAGATCTGGACGCAGGATAAGGCGGAATTTCACGGTGAGTTCGTGAATTTCGACCCGATCTACAGTTGGCCGAAGCCAGTGACCAAGCCGTATCCGCCGCTGTATCTGGGCGGGGGACCGGCGAGTTTTCCACGTATCGGCCGGCTACACGCCGGTTGGCTTGCGATGACGCCGTCAGCGGAAGTTCTGTCGGGTCAGCTCGAGGAACTACGCGGTGTCGCCGACCACGACGTGCCGGTGATCAACTTCCACGGCGGCAAACCGACGGCAAAAGAGGTCGAGGCCTACCTCCCGTTGGGGTTGGAACAGCTATTGGTGGATCTGCCGACCGAGCCCCGCGACCAGACACTTCGACGTCTCGATAACTTGCAGACCGAGTTCGCGCAACTGGGTTAGAGCAGGTTGTTTCGCGCAACATCTACCGAGGGCCCGGATTGTCGGTGAGGACAGCGACAACCGCGCCGGTTTGCTCCACGATCGAAAGTAACGGCGTTCGCACATAAAGCTTTTGCGTCGCCGGAAACTGGACCGAGTCGCAGGAGTGGGCTGGATGAAGCGGATCGTGTTGGGCATGACGGGAGCCACCGGCGCGGTGCTCGGTATCGAGCTGCTCCGCCAACTGAAACAGTGCGCCGATGTGGAGACACACCTGGTGCTTTCACGCTGGGCGCGGGCCACCATCAATCTGGAAACGGAGTTGTCGGCGCGCGACGTCGAGTCGCTGGCCGACGCCGTCTATTCGTGGGACGAGCAGACGGCGGCGATCTCGTCGGGTTCTTTCCGGCTCGACGGTATGGTGATCGCTCCCTGCAGCATGAAGACACTGGCGGCGATCCGGATGGGTTACGCCGACGGGTTGATCGCCCGGGCGGCCGATGTGACGTTGAAGGAAAACCGGCGACTCGTACTGGTACCGCGTGAGACGCCGCTGAGCCAGATTCACCTGGAGAACATGTTGGCGTTGGCTCGCATGGGTGCGAGCATCGTGCCGCCGATGCCGGCCTTCTACAACCATCCGGCCTCCGTCGGCGACATTGTCGACCACATCGTGACCCGCATCCTGGACCAGTTCGACATCGAATCACCCGTCGCCAAACGGTGGACCGGCGTACCAGGCGCAAAGGCCTCGAGTTTGAAGGTGGTGAACCGCTGATGTCCAGGATCCGTGATCTCCGCGAGTATCTCGAAGTGCTGGAATCGCTTGGGGACGTTGAGCATATCGACCGTCCCGTCAGCGCCGTGCTGGAGGCGGCCGCGATCACGCGGCGCTCAACCGAACAGGGGCGACCAGCGCCGTTGTTCGACAACGTGGTAGGGGCATCGCCCGGGTTCCGCTTGCTCGGGGCACCGGGTGCCTTGTCCAGTGATCCCCGGTATCCCCTTGCGCGCGTCGCGCTTTCGCTGGGTCTTCCGCACGACGTGACAGCGCATGACTTGGTCGAGCACTTGGCATCGGTGCATGCAAAGGCGCCGATTCCGCCGAAGCTGGTCTCGGCGGCATCGGCGCCATGCAAGCAGAATATTTTGCTCGGCGATGACGCGACCCTGGCTCGGTTTCCGATACCGCGAATACATCCCGATGATGGCGGCCGCTACCTGAACACCTGGGGCATCATCGTCGCGCAAACGCCGGACGGGCGGTGGACCAACTGGTCGATCTCGCGGATCATGATGCTCAACAATCACCAGATGACCGGCCTGTTTTTGCCTCAGCAACACATCGGGATGATCTGGGCAGAATGGGAAAAGATCGGCAAGCCTATGCCTTTCGCTGTGGTGCAGGGCGGTGATCCTGGTGTGCCGATGATCGGTGGGATGCCGATTCCGGCCGAGGTGGACGAGGCAACGTTTCTGGGCACCCTTTATG
>DASQSQ010000596.1:0-5467 GCA_035642315.1 Mycobacterium sp. | reverse complement strand
CAGGTTGCTGACCGTGTAATTGGTGACCAAAGGGCCGTCGATCAGCGGTTCGCTGGTACCGAATCCCTGAATATTTGGCGGCGCGGCGGAGGCGGTTGCTGCGGCGACGATGCTCGCAGCAGCTATCCCAGCGGCACCTATGGCCGTCTTGGCAGTCGTCGTTGTGAACTTCACGATGGGCTCCTTCTTCGCTCCTTGTCGTTTCGAGCGGTCACCAAAATATTCAGGTGAACCGCACCGGATTGGCATAGCCCAGTGACGGCAAGATCAAACGCGACCGCGCTGCGAAATGCACCGGTCTGCGCGGCTACCTGCATAAATGGTGCCGAATTCATTTTATGTCAAAGCACGTTTCAAATAACTTCTTTCACATTGGCATCACTTTTCTTGGTAACACTTGCGACGAATTCGCCACAGTTGACGCCACCGTAATTCTGCAATTTCTCACCTCTGTGATTTGCGGCGCTAGGGGGAACGGACTGTGAGATGGGTAACCATCACGTCAGGCTGGGCAGCAATCCCATCGCGCGGGCGTTGGTAGACGGTAACGGCTACTAGGCCCGAAACGATGAACTCATAGCTAGTGAGGCTGACATGCAGCAGACCACTATCACCGAGCACCACGGGACCCGGTACCCGGTCGCGGAGACCCTTTGGGTCCTTGCCGGCATCATCTTGATCCTCGCCTTTGGGGACGCTTTGGCCCTGCTAGTCATCTTTTTGGCAGTCGCGGCCATTGCTGCGGCTTGGTGGGTCCACCGGACAATCGAGCATCGCGTCGGCAGCAAGGGCCACGTACTGGCCGTGATCGCCCCATTCGCCCTCGCCGTCGCGGCGGTGGGTGCGGTGTTGACGCTCGCTGCGCCGGCGCAGGCCGCGACCATCAACAACCGTTTCGACATCTGCGGGGCACTGCGGAGCGGCACGAGCCTGGCTAGCATCGAAACCACCCTTGAGGACCGCGGCTACAGCGCAACTAACGCCGGTGCGCTCACCGGCACCACCATTCGCCAGCAGTGCCCGGACCAGGCCGCCGGTGTGATGGCGCAGTTATCCCCGCAACGCGGTTAGACGGACCTTCGACCTGTCACCATTGAGATCGTGAGCGCCGCGATTTGGGTGGTACTGGTTCTCTTGGCAATTGGCATCGTGGTCGAGAGCCTCCTCCGGCTGAGGAAGTACTTGAATAATTCGCCCCCAGGCCACGACATCAAACCACCGGCCGACGGCGGTGCTGAGTAACCGATACGCCTAGCAGCCCACTTCGATCTTGAATGGCGCCGTCAGTGAGACGCGTGGATCGTTGAGCTGAGATCCTTCGGCCGTGCCCGTGATGGTGTATCGGCCGTCGGCGAAAACGGCTTTCGCATCACCGGCTCCGACGTCGGCGACACCGGTGAAGCCCGCGAAGTTGTCGATGTTGACCGATTGAATTTTCGGCTTTTCGGAATCGAGCTTGAGCAACACCCGGACATTTGCCGGCGCCGCTGCGATGTTCGCGGTCAACAGCCACTGCACCTGATTACACGTAACGGCGTGTGAGATGCGGGTGTTGTTGTCGACGGTGATGCGGGCGGTCTTGTCCGTCACCTTGTCCGAACCAGAGCATCCCGCGCAGGATGCCACTAAGAGAACCGTCACCGCCCCGGTGACGAATCGGCCTCCCACTGCGCACCTCCATTCCGACAGCCGCTTGAATGCGTGCTCTCGTTGCACGCTTTTTCTACCAGCCGCGAGGCCCGCTTCGGGAGCAAATGTGCGTGGTCGGTTACGTGAGCGAGATCCGGCCCATGAGCAAGTCGATGATGGGCTTGCCGGCGGCGAAGGTTCCGGTGTTCGACGAATTGACGTGTCCGTAGTCGACAAGAAGGGTGACGCCGTTGATGCCGGCGGCGGCGTCGCTGTTGAGAAACGCCATCACATTGCCCATCTGCTCCGGCGTGTGGGTAGCGACGCCGGTGGCCTCTCGGTAGTCCTGCGCGAAGGTCAGCCACAGGTCGGCGTTGGCCCGTGCCAGGGGAGTGTCCGTCGGACCCGGGCAGATGGCGTTGATGCGCACGCCCTTCGCCAGGAAGGGAAATGCGTGCGTCGCCACGTAGGCGTTGATGGCCTGTTTGCTGGTGCCGTAGTGGCCGAAGTTGTCCGCCTCGTGGGCCTTGACCCAGGCGTCGGCCGACTCGAAGTCAGGTGTGGCCAAGAACTCCTGCAGCCGCGGCAAGTCGCTTTCCCATCCGATGCCGGCTACCGAGGAGATAAAGCAGATCGCCGAACCGCGGTTCAGTTGACCGCCGTTCATCAGCCGGTCGATCACGTGCCGATGCCCGATGAAGTTGATCTTCATCAGGTCCGGGCCGTCGGCAATACCCGCGGCGGAGAACAACGCGTCGACGGGTCCGCCGACCTGCTCGAGTGCGCTGTCGATCGATGCGGGGTCCCGCAGGTCAACCTGGATCCCGCGACCGAGGTCTGAGGAGACTGGCGCGTAGTCCAGGTTGATGACCTCAGCCCCGAGAGCGCCGACGATCTTGGCCGCCGCGGCGCCCATTCCGGTCGCACCTCCGACTACCAACGCCCGCTTGCCGTCGTAGCGGAACTGCTCGATACCAGTCATTTCAATCCTCTCTTGGGACGCCAACTGTAAGGCTCACGAGTACTGTACTCAGAACAGATATTTGGTATGCGGCGGCGGTCGTTTCGTCGGATACTTTCACTTCTGTGCGCCGCGGTCGACGATGCCACGGATCACGGTGTCACGGGCGTTGACCAGCGCAGCATGCTTGCCCTGAGCCCGCACGATGTTCTCTGGCATCCACAGGATGTCCATCACGCAGCGGGCCAGCATTGCCAGCGAAGGTGGATCCTCGATCCGGATGTCGCCGGACTGGATCCCCTCTGACAACAACGTCCGCAGCTGGCGCAGTCGCATGGTGAACGCCAGCCCCGGATTGGGCGTGTCGGGCGGCGACTGACGCATCCACGCGAGTTGGATCTTCCACTCGTCGGGAAACTGGTCCAATGCGTTGATGTTGACCCAGCTGAGCGCATCGAGCTTTTCGATCGGTGTGGCGTCTGAGCGCAGAACGCTGGCGAATCCACCGCCGGCTTTTATGCCAAACGACTCCATGATCGAGGCGAGCAGTTCGTCTTTCGACCCGATCAGCCGATAGACGGTCCCGGTACCCATCCCCGCCGCGGAAGCGATGTCCCGGATGGTGGTGACTTCGTAGCCTTTCCTGCCGAACTCGGCTCGTGCCACCGCTCGGACGTGCGCCGCCTTGTCGTTGGCCCGGGACTCACTTTCGTCGCTCCACGTCTTGATAGCCGCCTCGGCGGCCGCGAAAGCAGGTGAGCCGTCCAAGTCCCGATCACTGGGCGGTCGAGCGGCTAGACCATGCAACATGATGCGGCACAACACAAGTGCGGTCTGATCGGCCGGGGCGGTGTGCCGAACGACATCGAGTCCGACGTGCATCATGGTCTGGCAGATGCGGTCGGAGAGCGTTGGAAGATCGATGTCGGATCTGATGTAGCCACTCCACTTACCGGCGCGCAGCGTTTGCAGCATTGCGTCCTGGACCGCGGTGGGCGGCTTTTGAAGCAGCTCAACAAGCTCCGGATTGGCACTCGGCGCTTCGTAGAACGACATCTGCAAGGCGGCGCGATGCTGCACCGCGCAACGCGCGATCGCCGCCCCCAACTCGAAGATCTCGTCGGCGGCCGAACGCGAGTCGGGCTTGTCCAATCTTTGGTGAGCGATCTCGCCGATGCGATCCAAGTCGGCGTAGTACCGATGGACCAGTTCAACGAGGATGGCTTCTTTCGATTCGAAGTGGTGATACAAGCTTCCCGGCAAAATGCCAGCGGCGTCGGCAATCTCCTGTAGCGAGGTGCGCAGTCCCGACGAGGCGATCAATGACGCCGCCGTTTTTAAGATTTCGGTCCGGCGTGTGCCGTCGTCGTAGGCGCCGCCGCGGCTGTCGGCCGGCGTCATGTGCGGACGTCGGGCTCGGCCAGCGCGCGCAGGCGAATCGACATCGGGCAAGTCTAGGCGCGCGGAGACCCCGGCGGCTGCAGCCTGGGAAGGTTGCTGAAGCCCCACGACACCTCCGTGACCCAATATTTGGTTCAACGCTACCAGCTTGCTGTGCGAATCGGATCTACAACGGCGGACCGCTCCAGCGATCGACGGTGACAACCTCGTTCAATGGGCGCCTGGGCGCGGGCCGGAAGGTGTGACCGGCGCGCAGACGGGCGACCGGCAGCAGGCAGCCTTGCGCATAACCTTCCGGGATCTCGAGCAGCTGTGCGACCGCGTCCTCGTGGTGCAGGTGCAGCGTGGTGACGCAGGTGCCGTAGCCACGGGCATGCAGTGCCAGCTGAAAGTTCCACACCGCCGGGAAGACCGAGCCGTACAGAGTCGCCTGATAGAAGGATTCGTCACCGTCAATGCGCGGCAGATACGGCTGGTAGCAAGGGATTATCAGCAGCGGCGCATTCGCTAAGTTCTCGACCAGCCACTCGGTCGACGACATGAGCCGGCCCTCGGGGCTGCCCGCCGGTAGCAGATCGCCGAGCATATGGCCGCCCACTCGGAGCAGATAAGCGGCCCGATAGAGCTCCGCAATTCTTCGTCGCAGCGCGGGATCGGCGATGACCAACCACCGCCACGACTGTTGGTTGGAGCCATTCGCTGCCTGCAACGCGACCCGAAGGCATTCGCGGATGTCGTCGATGTCCACGTCGGCATCCAGGTCGAGCGACCTTCGAGCCGACCTGGTGGTGGTAAGCAGTTGCTCAATGTCCATGACGTCTCATTGGACTTAGCTCATTGTCCGAAGACATTCACGCCGAGCCTTTCGCACACCGCGAAGACCTCTTCGAAGATCGAGCCGGGCACTGTGAACGGCTCGGTGGCAGAGACTTCGGCGAGATGGGCCGCGACGTCATCGGCGGTCGGGTTGCTGTCCGCTTCGGCGAGCCAACCCTCGCCGAGACCGACGAAGACCCGCGCAAAGCGTCCGGCACATGCCGAATAGTTCTGGTGGGTGAATTCGCAGGCCCGACTGGCCAGGAACGCAACGATCGGGACGACCAAGTCAGGCTGGATAATCTTCAGAAATCCGGTTTCCTCAAGCGCTTTGGGATCCCCGACAGTTTCAGTCACCATGCGTGAAAAACCGAACGGGAGAACGGTATTCGCGAGAATACCGTGTTGGGCGCCTTCAATCGCGATGACGTTCGCCAGCCCAACCAGACCCGCTTTGGCCGCCGCGTAATGGGCTTCCATCGGCTGTCCGAACATGCCACCCGAGGAGGAGATGAACACGAACCGCCCGTAGCCGGCGGCCTTCATCCGGTATGCCGGCTGGCTCAAATAGAACCCCCCGTCGAGGTGCACGCTGAGCATCCGCCGCCAATCGGCGGGTGACAGGTCTTCGAAGGCCACGCTGTTGAAGATGCCCGCGTT
>DASQSQ010000595.1:0-11147 GCA_035642315.1 Mycobacterium sp. | reverse complement strand
ATGGCGCGCCTCCTTGAGGGCGGCCATCAAGTTCGGTGAACTCCCGCTGGTCGACATCGCGATCGCGATGTCGCCGGCTTTTCCGCGGGCGATCAGCTGCCGAGCGAACACCAGCTCGAACCCGACGTCGTTGCCGAGCGCTGTCATGATGGCCTGGTCGGCGGTCAGCGACCAGGCTGGCAGCGGTTTGCCCACCGGCGGCTGCGCGAACAGTCGCGCCAAAGTGGTACAGTCGGTGCAGCTTCCGCCGTTGCCGAAGGTGAACAGCCGCCCGCCGGTGCTGAAGCGGCGCGCCATCTCGGCGGCGGCGCGCCCGATCAGTTCGGTGTTGGCTGCCAGCGTCGAGCGGCGCAGCCCCAGGCTTTCGGCGGCCTTGGCCTGTGCGGAAGCGGCCAAGTCGGCGAGCAGCGATTTGGGATCGTCCTCTTGCGCGTCGATAAACGGGTACAGGAAGTTCGTGGGCTCGTCAGTCATCGCACCCCACCTTGCTCATTGCGCCGCTCCTCGATCCCGGCTGCGCCGGCATCTTCGTCGACGACGCGGTTGATCGCCATCCCGGCGTGCACCAGCACCAACTCGCCGGCGACCACCGGATCGACCAGCGTGGTCGCGACCGTTTCGACGCCGTTGGCGGTGCGCACGGTGGCCATTCCGTCGCCCGTCGCGGTCAGCACTTCGCCGAGGCGACCTTCGTCGCTGCAGGTGACACACACCTCGTCGGTGCACTCCGGAGTTTCTTTCAGCAGGCCGGGGTGCTCGAAGCAGACGTGGGTCAGCTCCCAAAGCAGGTGGTAGAACAACACGAATCCGCCGGTCGCGGGGACTCTGGGGTCGGGGTCGTCGAGCCACAACACGTGATCTGCCATACCGGCTTTGGGCCGCTCGCCGCTACCGATCCACACCGTCGTGACGCCCCACGCCCGGCTTCGGTGCATCACCGACCGCACCTCGGGATCGTCGGCGCCGGACACAGCGATCACAATGTCGCCGGGCCGCACCGACACTCGCACGACGTCGACCACATCCGGACCAGTGATCGCGACTGCCGGCAGCGCGCGCTTGCCGACGATCACCGGGTGGATGAATTCGACCGCGATATGCAGAGCATGCGGTTCCCAGCCCGGCGCGATGGACCACATCGTGGCGCCCGCCGCAAACCGTTTGGCCAAGGTGAAAGCAGTGGCGGCCAGATCGGCGGCCAAGTCGGCGTCCAGCCCGCGGTCGATCGCGGTGGTGGTCACATCGCTACCCATCGATTGCTTCCTCCCCTCGTTGTTCGTCGAGCGCCCTCAGCATCGAAACCGCCGCCTGACCAAGGGCCAGCCCCCCGTCGTTCGGCGGAACCATATGGTGCATCAATACCTGGAAGCCGTTCTTCTGCAACCGTTGTCGGCACGCGCGTAACAGCAGCACGTTCTGGAACACGCCACCGGTGAGACCCACCATCCGCACCTCGCCGGCAACCAGGCCGACCACCTCCGACACCGCGTCCGCGACGGCGTGGTGGAAGCCCGCGGCCAGCACCGCCGGTTCGACACCGGCGCGTAGCGCCGTCACCATGGCCCGCACCATGCCGGCCGGGTCGATCACTCCGTCGGCCCGCACCTCCATCCGTAAACCCGTCTCGGCGCCCTCGACGACGTCGGCCAGCACCTCGAGTTCGATGGCGGCTTGGCCCTCGTAGTCGATGCGGTGCCGCACCCCGAGCAACGAGGCGACGGCGTCGAACAGCCGGCCCATGCTCGAACACGCCACGCAGCCCGCGTTGGTCTCCAATTGCGAACGGATAAGCCGTAATTCAGCAGGGGTAGCCGCAGCGACGGGGGCCAGATCCGGAGTCCAGTCGATACCGGCCGTCCACAACTGGGACAACGCCATCCGCCACGGGTTGCGCACCGCGGTGTCGCCGCCGGGCAGCGGCACAGGCAACAGGTGCCCGACCCGGACGAACCGATGGCTATCTCTCCCGAGAGCGAGAATCTCCCCGCCCCAGATGCTTTGGTCGCAGCCATAGCCGGTGCCGTCGAACGACACTCCAATGATCGGTTCACCGAGCCGACCGTGTTCGGCGAGCAGCGACACCACGTGGGCATGGTGGTGCTGGACGAGATCCAATGGCCGGTCATCGGCATGCCGCTCGGCCCAATCGCGGGTCTGGTATCCGGGGTGCAGGTCTGCCGCCAATCGCATTGGCTGCTGGCGGATCTCGCTGAGCTGGCCGACCGCGCGCTCGAACGCCCGCAGCGTCTCCAGCGTTTCCATGTCGCCGATGTGTCCGGACATGTAAGCGCGTGAACCGTCGGTGAGGCAGAAGGTGTTCTTCAGTTCGCCGCCGACGGCCAGTACCGCCGGGCCGTCGCGACCGAGGTCGACGGGCAACGGTGCGTAGCCGCGGGAGCGGCGGATCGGCAACTCCCGGCCGTCGATGACACGGACCACCGAGTCGTCGCACGGCACATGGATCGGCCGGTCGTGGTCGAGGACAGCGTCGCACAGAGGCGAAAGCCGCCGCGCAGCATCGGCTTCGGTGAAGCAGATCGGCTCGTCGGAGCGGTTCGCACTGGTCAGCACCAGCGCATCGGGCACCGCGGCGTCGGCGCCGGAGACCGGCGCGAACAGCAGATGGTGGATCGGCGAATACGGCAGCATCAGGCCCAGCAGCGGGCTGCCCGGTGCGACGGCATCGGCGACCGGCGCGTCGGCGCGTCGGCGCAGCAACACGATCGGCCGGGCCGGGCTGGTAAGCACGGCGGCCTCGTCGTCATCGATGTGCGCATAGCGGCGGCCGACGTCGAGATCGCGCACCAGCATCGCGAACGGCTTGGCGCCGCGTGCCTTACGGCTCCGCAACGCGCCGACCGCCGCCTCGTCGTCGACAACGCAGGCCAGGTGATAACCGCCGATGCCCTTGATCGCGACGACGGCCCCGGCGACCAATGCCCGTTGGGCGGCGGCCAGCGCGGCGTCGGCTCCCTCGACCCGATCGGATCCCGAGCTGAACCACAGCGACGGCCCGCAGTTTGGGCAGGCGATTGGCTGCGCGTGGAAGCGGCGATCAGCCGGGTCGTGATACTCACCCGCACACTGGTCACACATCGCGAACGTCGACATCGTGGTGGCCGGGCGGTCGTAGGGCAACGCACGGATGATCGTGAACCTCGGCCCACAGTTGGTGCAGGTCACGAACGGGTGCCGGTAGCGGCGGTCCTGCGGGTTGGACAGCTCGGCGATGCAGTCGTCGCAGACCGCGATATCCGGCGGAATCGGCGTGCCGGCTCCAGGCGCCGTGTGGCTGTCAACGATGCGAAAACCGTTGCCGTCGAGCGTGCTCGCTTCGACATCGGCAATGGATACCGTGTTGATCCGCGCCAGCGGCGGCGCCTCGGCGCACAGCCGACGCGCGAATTCGTCAACGCGTGCGACCGGGCCCTGCACCTCGATGAACACCGCGCCCGAGTCGTTGCCGACAAATCCCGCGAGCCCCAGGTCGGTCGCGATCCGGTGCACGAACGGACGAAACCCCACCCCTTGCACGACGCCGACGACGGTGAAGCGCTGCCGTACGTCGTCTGATCGCAGCATCAGGGTGTCGGTCATGCTGACCGCCAAGGGGGCATAGGCATCGGGGTGCTCGGCGGCTCGACGTCATTGCCGCTCCGGTTGGCAACCCACTCAGCACACGTCGCGATCACACCGTTCTGTTGTCACGGCACCCCGACGAAAACCATCGTAGGCGCGGACGACACCCACCCGTTAGTGATTCCGACAGGTCGGAACCCAGACGGCGTTACAGGGTCGAATCGCCTGGTCAAAGGGCTAATCCCCATTTCCATCGAAAACCTATTGATTTCTCAAGTTGCCCTCAGGTAGCGTCCCGGCGGTCATTAGACATCCTCGGCACCACCCCCCAGCTCGACCTGGGCGGGTTGTTCAGCCCAGCCGGCTCGTTCTTCAACGCCCTCGGCTTCGACTTTGAGGTTGGTGGCACCTCTAGCTACGACCTCGGAATATTGGGCGACATCAGCTTGACGGCTAGCGCGTTCTTGAGGGATCCGGCCTCGATGGTCGGGCCGATCGCGTCCCTGCTCGAGACGGGGCAGGCTATCGCGCAGTCGATTGGCTGGGACGACGTCGGTAACCAACTCCTCAACCTGGCCAGCCTGTTCTGAGCCCAGCCGCTAAGTGCAGGCTTTGAGCACTAGGTCGCGAACCAGCGCCGCGTCGGCCTGACCCTTGGTCGCCTTCATCACCGCGCCGACGATCGCACCCGCCGCTTGTACTTTGCCGCCCCGAATCTTTTCCGCCACATCGGGATTGGCCGCCAGCGCTTCGTCGACCGCGGCCTGGATCAGCGAATCGTCGCGCACCACGGCCAGTCCCCGCGCGGTCATTACCTGCTCGGGTTCGCCTTCACCGGCGAGCACACCCTCGACAACCTCGCGGGCAAGCTTGTTGGACAGCTTGCCGTCGTCGACCAATGCCACAACCACCGCGACTTGCGCTGGGGTGATTGGCAATTCGTCGAGTTCAACGCCGGCCTCTTTGGCCTTTTGCACCAGGAAGTTGCCCCACCAGGCGCGCGCCTTCTCACTGGAAGCGCCATGCTCGACGGTCGCGATCACCAGGTCGATGGCACCGGCATTGATGAGATCTCGCATCACCTCGTCGGAAATGCCCCATTCCTCTTGAATCTTCTTGCGGCTCAGCCACGGAAGCTCAGGGATGGTCTGGCGTAGCCGGTCGACCAGCTCGCGGCTGGGCGCGACCGGTTCCAAGTCGGGCTCGGGGAAATAGCGGTAGTCCTCGGCGGTCTCCTTGGTGCGGCCGGGGCTGGTGTAGCCGTCCTCATGAAAGTGCCTGGTCTCCTGAGTGATCCGACCTCCGGAGTCCAAAACCGCACCCTGTCGCCGCATTTCGTAGGAGACGGCGACCTCGACGCTTTTCAGCGAGTTGACGTTCTTCGTCTCGGTGCGAGTGCCGAACTCGGTCGCTCCAGTGGGCTTCAGCGAGACGTTGGCGTCACAGCGCATCGAGCCCTGATCCATCCGGACGTCGGAAACACCCAACGCGCGCAACAGGTCTCGCAAGGCGGTCACATAGGCTCGGGCGACCTGCGGCGCGCGTTCACCGGCACCCTCGATCGGCTTGGTGACGATCTCGATCAGCGGCACACCCGCCCGGTTGTAGTCGATCAGCGAGGTGGTCGCGCCATGAATACGCCCGGTCTCGCTGCCCAGGTGGGTCAGCTTGCCGGTGTCTTCCTCCATGTGTGCGCGTTCGATCTCGACGCGCCAGGTCGTGCCATCTTCCAGCGGCACGACCAGGTAGCCCTGGATCGCGATCGGCTCGTCATACTGCGAGATCTGGTAGTTCTTCGGCATGTCCGGGTAGAAGTAGTTCTTCCGGGCGAACCGGCACCACGGCACGATCTCGCAGTTCAACGCCAGCCCGATCCGGATCGCCGATTCGACCGCGGCCTCGTTGAGCACTGGCAGCGAGCCGGGCAGGCCCAGACACACCGGGCACACCTGGGTGTTGGGCTCAGCGCCGAACTTGGTCGCGCAGCCGCAGAACATCTTGGTGGCGGTAGACAGCTCGACGTGCACCTCAAGACCGAGCACCGGGTCGTAGCGCGCGATGACATCGTCGTAGTCGAGCAGCTCCACGCCGAGCGCCTCAGCAGCGCTCGCAGCAGAAGTCATGCGCTCGATCCTAATTGGCTGTCGGAGCCGCCGCCTCGCCCCCGTCGCCGGCCACCCGAACATCGGCCGTCAGCAACATATGGTCGAAGGCCGACCGAGATCCGATGGCTTTGTCGCAAACGGCACCAAAGTCCTCGACGATCTGCTGGGCCAGCCGTCGCAGCTTGACATTGCTTTCTTGGGATCGCCACTTGAGCAGGTCGAACGCGGCGACGGCGTCGAGACCATAGACCAGCATCAGCATCCCTTTGGCCTGCTCGATCACGGCGCGGTGCTCGGTGATTTCGGCGACTCTGGCCGTGACGAGGTCATCGTGAGCGCGATCGGATGTCGGCGTGATGTCCACGTAGTAGCCGTGGGTGCCGATGACCACATCCTGATGGTCGGTGAGCTGATCCCCCACCACCACGACATGGTGCACGGCGCCGCGGGTATCGAGGATGCGATGCCGGGTGCTGAATGCGCGATGGGTATGCAGCATCTCGTCGATCGTTTCGGCCACCTGCGACCGATCGTCCGGATGCTTGTGCGCCAGCACCAACTCGGTCGTCGGGATCACCGTTCCCGGCTCGTAGCCGTGCATCCGCTGCACCTGCTCCGACCATTCCCAGCGTTGGTCCTCGAAGTAGAAGCGAAACCACCCGACACGCTGCGGCGAGCCCGCAAAGGCCTGCCCGACTTCGGCTGCATGACCGTTGAGCTCGGCGGACATTACCCGTGGCCCTCGGAGGCCAGGCCGGTGGTCGGCCACGCTGACGAGCAATAGACCGCGTCGGAGCGGCCACGGAAGCCGATGCCGCACATACCGCAGGTCAAACGCTCGTTCACAGCCGTTACGTTATAGCTAGCCGTGACTTACGGGACGGTTTTGTGCAGGTGTCTGATCGGCGCGCTTAGTGCGCGGACGGCCCTAGATGGCGTCGGGGGAAGATGTCGGCTATCGCGGCGGCCATCTCCAGGTAGCCGCGTCGGGTCCGCTTGCCCAAGCTCTCCAGGGCGATTTCGTTGCCCTCGTGCACATGGCGATCGAACGGAAGAATTACTACACGATTTGGGGCAAACCGGTCGGAAAGCTGTTGAAGCCGCTGATGCGCCGAGCCGTTAGGCCTTCCTCGTTCGGTGTGGTTGATCGCCAGCACCGCCGACTCGACCTGTCGCTGATAGCCGTTTCTGGACAGCCACTCAATGGTGGTTTGGGTCTTATCGATTGCTTCGACGGAGACGTTGGTGACGATCACAAGGGCACGCGATTCCAACAAAACCGCTTCCGTTACAGCGGATTTGAGGGCTTTACCGCAGTCCATCAACAGCACGGAGTAGTGGTTCCGCAAGATCGAAAACGCCCTGAGGACGTCGTCGCGCTCGATTAGCCAGGCAGTGTCCGCGTAGTCCGGAAGCGCCAGCAGCTCTAGGCCCGCACGGTTGTTGCAGGTATACGCCTGCACCTCGGGGTACCGCGTCGCCGACCGATCGGCGAGCAAATCGGCCATGCTCAGCTGGCTGCGGTAGCCATGCCGATCGGCGAGATCTCCGGCGTCGAGATCAACGGCGATCACCCGGTCGCTACGTGCGTCGGCGAACGTCGAACCGAGCGCCTCGACGACCGAGGTCTTACCGACGCCACCCTTGAGGTTCAGGACGGCGATAGGAAATGCGCTGCCTAACGGCGCCCGGATCCGATCACGCAACTCGAGTTCATGCATCTCGCCCTTGCTCGGCCCCAGATGGATTCCGGTCAGCTGGGACAGCAGGCTTCGCCAGCTGAACTCGGGTGGCGCATCGCTGGCCGGGACTTCGAGGCTGTCCAGTGGGATCCTGCGCACCGGGCGCTGCCCGGAAGCCGGTTGCGCCTTCACCTGGCCTCGCGGAACCGTGATTGTCCCGGTCGTTTCGCGAGCTGGCCACGGCGGCTGCTGATAGGCCTGGCCGTCCGGACGGCGGGCCAGCGGTGACGGGCGCGGCGGAGGCCGGTGATGCGGCGGCTGGATTGGCCGCACCCCCCCGGGCGGTAATTGAACGCCGCGATCAAAACCGCGGTAATTCATACTTTCGACGTTAGCACCGCGGCAAATCGTCGAAAACCCGAAACCGCGCTGACCTGGCCAAACCCGCAACGGCCAGGGTGAACGCTCGGTGATAAAAGCGTGAACCGCTGGTCGTGACCGCTAGCCGAAAAAGGCGGCGGCGTCGTCGTACCGACTCTGCGGTACCAGCTTGAGCTGGCGTACCGCCTCGGCCAGCGGCACCCGGCCGATGTCCTGACCCCGTAGCGACACCATCTGACCGTATTCACCGGCATGCGCCGCGTCGGCGGCGTTGACGCCGAAACGCGTGGCCAGCACCCGGTCGTAGGCGGTAGGCGTGCCGCCGCGCTGGACGTGGCCGAGCACGGTCACCCGGACGTCCTTGTTGATGCGCTTCTCCACCTCGACGGCCAACTGTGCGGCCACGCCGGTGAACCGCTCATGGCCGAACTCGTCCATCCCGCCTTCGGCCAGCTTCATCGAACCTTCGGCCGGTTTGGCGCCCTCGGCGACCACGCAGATGAAATGTGAGTCGCCGCGCTGGAACCGCCGCTTGACCAATCGGCACACCTCGTCGATGTCGAAGGGCTGCTCGGGGATCAGGGTCATGTGCGCGCCGGAAGCCAGCCCGGAGTTGAGCGCGATCCAGCCCGCGTGCCGGCCCATCACCTCCACCAGCATCACCCGCTGGTGCGACTCCGCCGTACTGTGCAATCGGTCAATGGCATCGGTCGCCACCGTTAATGCGGTGTCGTGACCGAAAGTCACGTCGGTGCAGTCGATGTCGTTGTCGATGGTCTTAGGCACGCCGACGACGGGGACATTCTCCTCGGACAGCCAATGCGCAGCCGTCAGCGTGCCCTCGCCACCGATCGGGATGAGCACGTCGATGCCGTTGTCGTCCAAGGTCTGCATGATCTGTGCCAGCCCCGCCCGCAATTTGTCCGGATGGACCCGCGCGGTGCCCAGCATCGTGCCGCCCTTGGCCAGCAACCGGTCGTTGCGGTCGTCGTTGGCCAGCTGCACACGCCGGTTCTCCAGCAACCCGCGCCAGCCGTCCTGAAATCCGACCACCGACGACCCGTACCGAGAGTCGCAAGTGCGCACCACCGCCCGGATGACGGCGTTGAGCCCGGGACAGTCCCCACCTCCGGTAAGAATTCCGATCCGCATGACCTCATCTTGCCCCGTGACCGCTTTCGGGGCAGCCGATCAGATGGCGGCGGGTAGGGCTCCCCGGGCGGCCTCGTAAGCAGCTCCCACGCGGTAGATCCGGTCGTCAGCCAGCGCGGGCGCCATGATCTGCAGCCCGACCGGCAGCTTGTCGCCCTCGGACAAACCTGACGGCACCGACATCCCGCAATGTCCGGCCAGGTTCAGCGGCAGCGTGCACAGGTCGAAGAGATACATCGCCAGCGGATCGTCGACCTTCTCCCCCAACGGAAACGCCGTCGTCGGCGTCGTAGGCGATATCAATACGTCGACGGATTGATACGCCGCGTCGAGATCTTGTGCGATCAGCGTGCGCACCTTCTGCGCCTGGTTGTAATAGGCGTCGTAGTAGCCAGCCGACAGCGCGTAGGTGCCGATCATGATGCGCCGCTTGACTTCCGGCCCGAACCCGGCAGCGCGGGTCAACGCCATGACTTCCTCGGCGCTGTGCGTGCCGTCGTCGCCGACCCGCAGCCCGTAGCGCATGGCGTCGAAGCGGGCGAGGTTGCTCGACACCTCCGACGGCAAGATCAGGTAATAGGCGGCCAACGCGTGATCGAAATGGGGACAGTCGACTTCGGACACGTCGGCGCCGATCGCGGTCAACTGCTCGACGGCGCGATTGAACGATTCCAGCACGCCGGGCTGATACCCGTCGCCGCGTAGCTGCCGGACCACGCCGATGCGCACACCGCTCAGGTCGCCTGCCGCTCCCGCCTTGGCGGCGCCGACGACGTCGGGCACCTCGGCGTGCACGGAGGTGGAGTCTTTCGGATCGTGCCCGGCGATCACCTGGTGCAGCAACGCGGTGTCAAGCACGGTGCGCGCACACGGGCCGCCTTGATCCAGCGACGACGCGCAGGCCACCAGGCCGTAGCGCGACACCGTGCCGTAGGTGGGTTTGACCCCGACCGTCGCGGTCAGCGCGGCCGGCTGGCGGATAGAGCCGCCGGTGTCGGTCCCGATGGCCAGCGGCGCCTGGAAGGCGGCCAGCGCGGCAGCACTGCCGCCGCCGGAGCCGCCCGGTACCCGGTCGGTGTTCCACGGGTTGCGGGTCGGACCGTAGGCGGAGTTCTCCGTCGACGAGCCCATCGCGAACTCGTCCATGTTCGTCTTGCCCAGGATCGGGATGCCGGCCGCCCGCAGCCGCGCGGTCACCGTCGCGTCGTAGGGGGAACGCCAGCCCTCGAGGATCTTCGACCCGCACGTAGTGGGCATGTCGAGGCTGGTGAAAACATCTTTGAGGGCCAACGGCACCCCGGCCAGCGCCGACGGCGCCTGCTCGCCGGCGGCCAGCGCGTTGTCGACGGCGCCCGCGGCCGACAGCGCCGCATCGGCCGCTACGTGCAGGAAAGCGCCGTAGCGCTGATCGGTCGCCGCGATCTGATCCAGGAATGCCTGGGTGACTTCGGTGGAGGACAGCTCCTTGGCGGCGATTTTGCCGGCCAGCGTCGCGGCGTCCAGCCGGATGATGCCGGTCACTGCGGTTCTCCGAGGATCTGCGGGACGGAGAAGCGTCCGTCGACGGCTTCGGGCGCCGCGGCGAGCGCTTCCTGCTGAGTCAGGCAGGGTGCGGTCTGGTCCGGGCGGGTCACGTTGACGTCCTTGAGCGGGTTGTCGGTTGGCTCGACGCCCGTGACATCGACGGCTTGGATCTGGCTGACGTGGGTCAAGATGGCGTCGAGCTGGCCGGCGTAGCTGTCCAGCTCGGCGTCGGTCAACGCCAGCCGGGCCAGCCGGGCCAGATGGGCCACCTCGTCACGAGAGATCTGGGACACGACCGAAAAGCCTACGCGTGACGACGATGCAGGCCGGAACGGCCTGAGGTGGGGGTACCTCCCAGCCGCGCAGCGGCGAGGGGGCGAGCCGCGCAATCAGAAGCCGCGGTCTCGCCGTCGAAATGCCGCGGGCGCGTCGCTGTGCGACAGTGTGCGCGTGCCTTCCTATCTGCTGCGAGTTCAGCTTGCCGACCGGCCGGGTAGCCTCGGCTCGCTGGCCGTGGCCTTGGGGTCGGTGGGCGCCGACATCTTGTCGCTGGACGTCGTCGAGCGCGGGTCCGGCTACGCGGTCGACGACCTCGTGGTCGAGCTACCGGCACGGGCCATGCCGGACACGCTGATCACGGCGGCCGAAGCGCTCAACGGAGTACGGGTGGATAGCCTGCGACCGCATACCGGGCTGCTGGATGCACACCGGGAACTGGCGCTTT
>DASQSQ010000594.1:0-2411 GCA_035642315.1 Mycobacterium sp. | reverse complement strand
ACGCCCGGCGCCGGTGGTGCCGGCGGCGCCGCGAGCGGGTCAGCGGGAGGTGGCGGTGCCGCCGGGTCGACCGGCGGCGGAGCGTCCACTCCCGGCGGCGGAGCCGGCTCCGGGTCAGCCAACGCTGAGCCGCAAGCGAAGGTCAGGGCAGCGGTCATTCCCGCTGCGCTCAGCGCAGCGACGAAAGGACGCACAGTCCGTCGCGACATTCGTATCCCTCCAGTCACGTTCTCAACCCAGTATGCCTAGCGGTTACACCGGCTTCTGGCTCGGCAGTTTTGATTGCGCCGCGACGCAGGCCCGTTACAGGCCGCTGAGCTGCGGTTTTGTCGATCGTTGGGAAGTATTCTACCGGTGGCCGGTCGCGGGGACGTCAAACAGCTGTCGTTCAGCGGTCATCCCCGCGGCCGCAGCGCCGATCAGAACCGCTGACGCGGCCAACATCGCCAACACGCCGCGCTCGTACAGCAGGCCGCCGGCGACGGATCCGCCCATGATGCCGATCTGAAAGGCCGCCATATAGAACCCGGACGCCCCGTCCGGGTCGGCTGCTCCGGCGCGCATTGCCGCAGCTTGCAGCATCGGGGAGACCCCGTTGGCGGTGGCACCCCACAACCCGATCGCCGCGATCCCAATCACGATGCTCGCCGCCGTGGCCACGTTATGGAACGTCAGCGCGATCAGCACCAGGAACGTCAGCCACAGTGCGGCCATGCAGCTCATGACCGCTGCCCTGGGCCGATGGTCCGACGGCCGGGCGATCAGCGGCATCGCCAGCAGGCCCGCGACGCCGTACGTGGCCAACAACCAGGCCAGAGCCGGCCCCCGCACGCCGACGACGTCACGGATGATCACCGCGATGTAGGTGTAGGAGATGTAGTGCCCGGTGACTGCGACCATCGTGAGCAAGCTCACGATGACCAGCCGCCGATTGCGATGATGACTCGCCCCCGAGCCGACGCGCGCCAGATGCTCGCGGCTCAGCGTCAGTACCGGCAGCACGGCCCACGCCGCCACCGTGACCAATGCGGCTACCGCGGCCACCGCGGCGACCGCGAACCGCCAGCCCCACACCAAGCTCATCGCCGCCGTGACCGGGCTGCCGACCACCACCGCCAGGCTGATGCCGACGTAGACCACCGTTGTCGCGCGACCGGAGTGGCTGGCCGGGACCAGCCGGGTGGCGATCGGCGCAAGGACCGACAACATCAGGCCGTGCGTGATCGCCGAGAGGACGCGGCCAGCGGCCAGCACGGCGAAGTTGGGCGCAACGGCTGAGATGAGCTGCGAGACGGTCAGGCACGCCAACGACAGCAGCAGCGCCCGGCGCCGCGGCCAGTGCGCGGTCCATCGGACCAGCGGAATCGTCGTCACCGCCGCCACCAGCGCGTACCAGGCCAGCAGCGTGCCGACCAGGGGCACGCTGACATGCAGGCCACGCGTGATCGCCGGCAGCGCACCGACCGGCAGGATTTCGGCGGTGACATAGATGAAGGCCGCCGCGGCCAGCACGGCCAACTGCATCACGATCCGCGGCGTCCACGGCCGGCTCGTATCGGCTTGGACTTCGTCGCCTGCGGACTGCAATGGGGGGTCATTCCACCAGCGGCGCGATCGCGCTGCTCCGTCCGTACGGGCTGGGCCCACGGCCACTACTCAACCATGCTCAACCATTGGACGCGCTCATCGCGCTTAAATGATCTAGGACCGGACGAGTCGCGCGATGGCCGCGGAGGCTTCGGCCAGCTTCTCATCGGCGTCGGTGCCGCCCTCGGCGACCGCGCGGCTGACGCAGTGCCCGAGGTGCTCGTCGAGCAGGTTCAGCGCCACCGACCGCAGCGCATTGTTGGCGGCGCTGATCTGGGTGAGGACGTCGATGCAGTATTTGTCGTCCTCGATCATCTTGGCGATGCCGCGCACCTGCCCCTCGATGCGCCGCAGCCGTTTGGCGTAGTTGTCCTTCTGCGACGAGTATCCGCGTGCGGGTGTCATGTCATCTCCAGCATCTTTATCGATCTCGGCGTGACCGCGCCGCTGCTTGCAACCATTCTCAATGCCGGGTGCAGCGATCTCGACGCCGCCCCCGCTAATCGGCCCCTTACCAGCACAGTCTATACCCCACCGGGGTATATAAATGATTTTGGGCCGACAGGTCCTCCCGCGCATACTTGGGCCATGCCCCAAACCACCGATTCGTCGTCCGCCGTCGATATCAAGCCGCGCAGCCGTGAAGTCACCGACGGCCTGGAGAAAGCCGCCGCACGTGGCATGTTGAGGGCGGTAGGCATGGACGACGACGACTTCGCCAAGCCCCAGATCGGAGTGGCGTCGTCGTGGAACGAGATCACACCCTGCAACCTGTCGTTGGACCGGCTGGCGAAGGCAGCTAAGGAGGGGGTGTTCGCCGCGGG
>DASQSQ010000593.1:0-9283 GCA_035642315.1 Mycobacterium sp. | reverse complement strand
GACGACGACGCCGAGACACCCGAGGCGCCCGAGACACCCGAGGGGCCCGGAACGCCCGAGACAACCGAAGCAGCAGAGTCGGCGGACAAGCCGGAGTCACCTGCGACGCCCACCGAGCCGACGCCGCGACGGTTGCGGGTGCCTCGGGTCGCGGGGTTGTCCCGGTTAGCCATGCCCCTTGCCGCTGCCACCATCGTCGTGACCTGCGCTCTACTGGGAGCGAGCGGATGGATGCTGTGGCACCACCACACCGCCGTGGCGGAACGGCAGCAATCTGCGGCCTACGTCGCTGCCGCCCGACAAGGCGTCATCAACCTGACATCACTGGACTTCAATCATGCCCAGGAAGATGTCCAGCGAGTGCTCGACAGCGGGACGGGCGAATTCAGGGATGAATTCCAGCGTGTCGCAGGCGATTTCGCGTCGGTGGTCAAGGATTCCAAAGCCGTCACCCAGGGATCGGTCAAGGCCGCCGCGGTTGAGTCGATGAGCAAGAACTCCGCCGTCGTTCTGCTCCTGGGCAACGAACGCATTACCAATTCGGCTGGCGCCAAAGGTGATCCACGGGTTTTTCGATTCCGGGTGACAGTGACCCGAGACGGTGACCAACTGAAGATTTCGAAAGTTGAATACGTCATATGAGCGCGAACGACAAGACCGAGCAGCGCGACGTCGAGGACGCGCCGGATCTCGAGCCCAGCGACGGGGTGGAGATCGACAAGACCGCACGGGACACCGACGAACGGCAGGCCGACGAGACGACGAAGCTCCGCCGACCCGTCATAGTGGCACCGCTGGTTCTCGCGCTGCTTTTCCTGGTGTCGGGTGCGCTGGCGGCATGGTTGTACGTCACGCAGTACCGGCCCGATCAGCAGACCGACGCCGCTGCCGGTCAAAGCGCGGTCGACGCAGCGCGCGACGGCATCGTCGCGGTGCTGTCCTACAAACCGGACACCCTCAACCAGGACATCAGCGCCGCGAAATCTCATCTCACCGGGGATTTCCTGAACTTCTACGACCAGTTCACCCGGGACGTCGTGACGCCGGCCGCCAAGGAAAAGAACCTGACAACCACGGCTCAGGTCGTGGGCGCCGCAGCGTCGGAACTTCACCCGAATTCGGCGGTGGTGTTGCTGTTCGTCAACCAGGCCACCGTCAGCAAGGACCGACCGGATCCGGCGATGGCGTCGAGCACCGTGCTGGTGTCGTTGGCGAAGGTCCACGGCAAGTGGCTGATCAGCAAGTTCGACCCGGTCTGAGGCAGCGGCTATATGGCGAACGAGCGGCGGAGGGTCTGAGCGTGCAGGGCGGCGCTTTCCCGGGAGACAACCCACTCCGGCACCACTGAATCGAACCCGTGAAATGTCGCGGCTACAACGTGCAGTTCGGTGTGCACGTAGGCGTGCAGCAGCCGGTTCGCATAGTCGATGGCTTCGTCGCGGCATGGGTCGATCTCCGCACAGCTGATGAACGCCGGCGGCAACCCCTCCAAGTTCGCCCGATGGGCCGGCACGTGTTGAGCCGTCGCGGCGCTGTGACCGAGGTAGTGGCCCCACGCGCGGCTCACGGCGGGGCCGTTGAGTCCCGGCGTGCGCTGGAATTCCCGGCGCGACGGGGTCGCGTCGCAATCGAGCATCGGCTGGTGCAGCACCTGGGCCAGGATCGGCGGGCCCTCGTGGTCGAACATGCGCTGGGCCAGCGCGGCGGCCAGCGCCGCGCCCGCATCCCGTCCCATCACCACGACACGGGTACCGTCCGCGCCCAGGCGCTCGCAGTTCTCGACGGCGTAGCGAAACGCTGCTTCGACGTCATCGAGCGCTGCCGGACACGGATGGTCCGGTGCCAGCCGGTAGTCGACCGACACGACGAGGCAGCCGGCCGCGCGGGCCAGGTCCACACAGTGCGGATGATCGGTGTCGAGGTTTCCGGTCACGAAGCCGCCGCCGTGGGCATACAGCGCCAGCGGCGCCGGCGACTTGGTCAGGCCGCGGTAAAGCCGCAGACCAAGCCGCCGCTCCCCCGGGCCGGTGATGGCCCGGTCCTCGATCTCGACGCTGCCGGTGTCGACGGCCGCCGCGCGCTCGGCCGCCAGTCGGTCGGCGCGCTCCCGCTCGGCGGGCAGGGACTCCGCGTCGAATTCGACGATGTCCAGGCCGGCTGCGGTGTCACGCAGCGCCGGGTCGATACGGCTGATCCCGCGCGGCCTCGCGCGATCGGTCTCGGTCGTCATGCTCAACAAGGTAAACCTGCGACTCCATGTGGTGAAAGATTCGGTAGTTCTCGCCGCGCGCGACCAGCAACCAGGTGATCCAACTGCTGCCGCGATGCTCGACGTCGGATTCGCGACCGGTAAAGCTCCATCGGCTCAACACGACGCAGCGCGCGAAGCCGTCGGCGAACAGATCGGCCGACCGCAGCTGTGATGACACCGATGCGTGCTTGAGGCGCCCGGCGACGCGTGCCCAGTGCAGCTCGAGTTCATCGGCGCCGATCAGCGGCGTCGCGTACTCGTCGCCGATGTACACCGGCTGCGGCGTGCTGTCCTCCCAGAGGCTGGCGACCCCCGCGAGATCCAGCGCCGACCACTTCGCGTCGTATTCGTCGACGAGAGCGCTCAGGCCGGCGGATGACCCGGTCACTGCGGCTGTTCGCCGGGCAGGGCCTTGACGGTCGCCGGCAGCCCATAAAGCTCAGTCGCGTTGCCGCGCATGATTCGCTCCCGCTGCGCCTCGGGAAAACGGTTGATCGCATAGGCCGGCGCGTCATAACTCCAGTGCGGATAGTCCGTAGAGAACATCAGGTTGTCGCCGAGATCCATCATTTCCAGGTACTCGCGGAATTGTTTGACGTCGGCGTCTTCCAATGGCTGGGTGGTGAACCGGACGTGTTCGCGGACATACTCCGACGGCCGGCGACGGACGTGCGGCAGGTCGGCGCGACGGGCCTCCCAGATCCGGTCCATCCGCCACATCACCGGCATCGCCCAGGTGAATCCCCCCTCGACGAATACCACGCGCAGATCGGGGTGCCGGTCGAAGGCGCCGTCGAACACCAGGCTCATCAAATGCGAGACGTACAGCAGCGGCCACGAGGCGAAGAAATCGTGCCAATGCGCCGGGTTGCCCACCGGGTACACCGGAATCAATTCGAACGGCGTCTGTCCCATCAAGTGAGTGGCCACCGGGAAGCCGTTGGCCGACGCGGCCGCGTAGAGCGGGTCGAAATGCGGGTTGCCGAAGGGGATTCCGCGTGTCTGCGGTGTCATCAACACTTGCGCCATATAGGGATGGCCCGCCCACCGCTGTACTTCACGCGCCGCCAACTCGGGTACCTGCGCGCTGACGCTGATCGACCCACGCCAGCGACCGTGTGCGTTGTTCCGGTCCAGCCAGACGTCGGCGAGCCAGTCGTTGTAAGTTGACTTCAAGACGTGCTCGGCCTGCGGCAGCTGCGCGTCACACATCGGCTCCAGCGTCGCGATGCCGACGCCGGCGTCGACCAGCAGTTGTTTGGCCGCGTAATCGGGATCGGTACCGGCGAAGCCGCCACCGGGAGGGGTCGCGTCGACCCGCAACGACATGGTCTTGTACGAGTCAGGCGTGTCATAGAAATGCGGCACCGGGGTGACCGCGTTTCCGGTCGGCCAGATCTTGTCGACCCATGCGGCCGGCGCGTAGGACTTGAGTACGTTGGCCGAGACGGGCATCGGGTGCACATCGGTGTCGACGATGGCGACCGCGATCTCGGTCTGCGGCTCGACTCGTTCGATCGTGGTCATGAAGCGCTCTCCTTCACTGCGAGGCCGTAGAGGTCACTGGCGTTTCGCCACAACACTTTGTCGCGTTGTGTGGCGTCCAGACCCGTGGCCGCCACCTCCGGCGACGCTGTCGACCAATGCGGGTAACTCGATCCATACATCAGCAGATCGGCCTTGGCGGAAAACTCCATCCAGCGCTGCATCTGGCCGGCATCGGTTGGCCCGTCGAACGCCGACGAACAGAACCGGATGTGGTCCGGCAGGTATTCGCTGGGATAGCGGTCCACCCATGGCGTCTGGTCGCGCATCGACAACCAGAAGGTGTCCAGCCGCCACATCAGCGGGGTGAGGATGTCGTATCCGCCGTCGGCGAAAACGAATTTCAGGCCCGGATGCCTGCCGAAGACACCTTCGACGATGAGCGTGGCGAGATGAACGAAGTAGTTCAGCGGCATGAAGGCCGCGTAGCCCGGATAGGTGTGCGCATGCCCGGCGAACGTGGGCGCATAGTCGACGCCGTTGCCGCCATTGATATGCACCGCGACCGGCAGCCCGTGTGCGGCCGCGGCCTCCCAGATCGGCTCGAACACCGGCTTGCCGTAGGGCTCTCGGGACTGCATCGGAACGCCGACCTGAACCAGCTTGGGGTGTCCGGCAAGGCGTTCGATCTCCGCGACCGCACCTTTGGGGTCCTCGGGATTGACCCGGATGGTGCCGCGGAAACGGTCGGTGGTGTCGGGCTCCAGCCACCGGTCCAGCAGCCAGTCGTTGACAGCGGCGCAGATTCGGCTGTTGAGCAGATAGTCGGCAATGTTGCCGCGGGTCAACGGGTTCAAAATGGCGTAGTGCACCCCGGCGTCAAAAAGATCGCGGGCGACGGTTTCCGGATCCGAGCCGGGGTAATGCTCTCCGTAAAGGTCGCGGCGGTAATCGCCGCCCGGGGCTTGATACCACTGCTGTTCAACGTCGGGAATCGCCCGCAGTCGGTGGGCTTGCGGCAGGTAATCCCGGATTTCGGCGTTAGAGCGGAAATGCGGCTGAACATTCGTGTCGACAATCATGCCGTCAGGTACACCTCGCCGTCGCTGACGTCGACCTCATACGTGCGAATCCGCCGTCGTGGGTCGGCGACGTTACAGCCCGTCGTGACGTCGAATTCCCAGTTGTGCCAAGGACACCGAACGATCTGCCCATCGCGGGTACGCCGCAGCCCGTCTGCCGCGTCGGGGTCGGCTTCGTTGGTTCCGCCGATGTAGCCCAGACATAACGGCGCACCCTCGTGCGAGCAGTAGTTGACGATCGCGTGCAGGGAGCCGCCGACGTTGTAAACCCCGACGCCGAACTTCCCGACGTCGACCAACTTCATCGCGCCCGGCGGCAACTCGTCAAGCGTGCAGATGAATCGGCGTTGAAGCACTTGAGAATCACCGCCTCCCTGACGATCCTGCAGGTCAATACTGTCCCCGTTACGGTAGACACCACAAGCCGTTGGGCTTCGTTGCTATTTATGCAATGATAGCGACAATCCCAATGAGCGCCCAGCGACCACGTAGGAGCGGCAATGACGCTGCGCACCGATCCTGACGAGCCCGTCACCCTCGACCCCACCGGCGAAACCAGCCCGTACATCTTCTTCGAATACATGCGGCGCACCGATCCGGTGTGGCACGGCGCCTTCATGGATCACGACCAGATGCCCGAGGAACTGCGGCCGGGCGACGAGTGGGTGTTGTTCGCTTACGACGACGTGTTCCGCGCGTTCCGCGACGACCGCGTGTTCACCTCCGCCGAATACGACAAAACGATCGGTTTGGTCATGGGCCACACCATCCTCGCGATGGGCGGCAAGGAGCATCACGACCACCGCAGCCTGGTGGCCAAGGCCTTCCGGGCGACAGCGCTGGAACGCTGGGAGCCATCGGTCATCGGCCCGGTCTGTGACCAGTTGATCGACGAAATCAAGGACGAGGGTCACGCTGACCTGGTCAAGGCGCTGACGTTCGAGTTTCCGACGCGGATCATCTCCGAGCTGCTGGGCCTTCCCCGCGAGGATCTGGACATGTTCCGGCGGCTGTCGCTAGACCTCATCTCGATCCCGACCGACATCATGGCGGGGTTGAACGCGGCGAACGAGTTACACGGCTATTTCCTCAACCAGGTCGAACAACGGCGTCGCAAACTCACCAACGACATCATCGGCGACCTGGTCGCCGCCGAGATCGACGGCGAGAAGCTGACCGACGAGGCCATCATCGCCTTCTTGCGCCTGTTGCTGCCCGCGGGCCTGGAGACCACGTACCGGTCCTCCGGCAATCTGCTGTACCTCCTGTTGACCCATCCCGAACAGTTAGCGATGGTCCGGCAGGACCGGTCGTTGATACCGACCGCGATCGAGGAGGGGCTGCGGGTGGAGACTCCGCTGACCATGGTCATGCGGACCACCACCGAGGACGTCGAAATGGGCGGCAAGACAATCCCGGCCGGCGCGCAGGTCGATGTCTGCATGGGCTCCGCCAACCGCGACGAAAGCCGCTGGCCCGACGCTGACACCTTCGACATCAACCGAACGCGGCACGCGCACATCGCCTTCGCCGGTGGAATCCACATGTGTCTGGGTATGCACCTGGCCCGGCTGGAAACCCGGGTGATGTTGAACAGCCTGCTCGATCGCGTCGAAGACCTGGCGTTCGTCACCGACGACGGCACCGGCAAGGAGTCCAAGATCGTCGGACACACCTTCCGCTCGCCCAATAAGCTTCCGGTCACCTTTGCCGCGGCGTCATGAAAAGCCGGGCGGCGATTCTGCATGACGTCGGCGGCCCCTGGTCCATTGAGGAATTCGAGCTAGACCCTCCTCGCGCCGGCGAGGTTCTCGTCCAAATGGCCGCCGCGGGGTTGTGCCACTCCGACGATCACATCCTCAAAGGCGACATGGCAGCCCCCAACGAGGTCTTGCGGGCGATGGGGCTGCCCACCATGTTTCCCACCATCGGCGGGCACGAGGGTTCGGGCATCGTGCGCGAAGTCGGCGACGGGGTAACCGATTTCGAGCCCGGTGACCACGTGGTGATGTCGTTCGTCGCCGTCTGCGGCCAATGCCGTTGGTGCGCAACCGGCATGGAGTACTTGTGCGACGCCGGTATCGGCACGCTGACGCCGGGCATGCCCACCGACGGCACATTTCGCCACCACCTCGCCGATGGCAAACCGTTGGGTCATATCTCTAAGATCGGCGCGTTCGCCGAACACACTGTGGTAGCGACGAATTCACTCGTGAAGGTCGAGCCGGATCTTCCGTTGCTGCCGGGCGCGCTGCTGTCGTGCGCTATCCCCACCGGATACGGCTCAGCCGCCAATCGGGCCGGGGTCCGCGGCGGCGACACTGTCGTCGTCATCGGCGCCGGCGGTATCGGTACCGCCGCGATTCAGGGCGCTCGCATCAACGGCGCCGCGCAGATCGTGGCCGTCGACCCGGTCGAATTCAAACAGAAGTCGGCGCTGCGGTTCGGCGCCACCCACAGCTGCGCAAACGTCGACGAAGCGCTGG
The DNA here is from genome assembly GCA_035642315.1 of Mycobacterium sp. Classification (GTDB taxonomy): domain Bacteria; phylum Actinomycetota; class Actinomycetes; order Mycobacteriales; family Mycobacteriaceae; genus Mycobacterium. Next base: position 1,979 of record DASQSQ010000593.1, on the reverse strand, counting down.
ACCTGGTCACTGGCCTGACCTACGGCGTAATGGCCGACGGCGTCGTCGTGTCGCCTTCGTTGATCGGCACCGACGACGTTCGCAGCGCGTTGCGGCTGACCCGCAAGGGCGGGACGTGCGTGCTCACCGGCATGACCGCCCAGACAACCCGCGGGATCAAGTTCGACCTGCAGGACTTCATCCTGATGAACAAAAACCTGGCGGGCACCGTGTTCGGCTCCTGCAATCCCAAGGCCGACATCTACAAACTCGCGAAGCTCTATCAGAGCGGCCAGCTGCTGGTCGACGAGATGATCACCAAACGCTATCGGCTCGACGACATCAACGATGCATACGCAGACCTGCTCAACGGCGAACTCGTGCGTGGCGTCATTGATTTCGGAATTGCTTGAGTTTCTGCATCTGACCATACGAATCAATCGGGCTGTGCAGAGCCAGGCCACCGTCGGCGTGTACGACTTGCCCTGTCACCCAGGGTAATTCGAGGATGCCGACGATCACGCCGGCTACGTCAGCAGCTTCCCCGAGACGTCCCAGTGCGGTGCGCTCAGTCAAGCCCTCCACCCAGCCGGGCAGTTGCTCCGGTTCGCCCAGCATCGGTGTGCGGGTAACGCCGGGACCGACGGCGTTCACCCGGATGCCGTAACTGCCCCATTCCACCGCCGCAACCTTGACCAGCATGTTCAGCCCCGCTTTGGACACGCAGTAGGCGCCCATGTCCCGGTCGGCGACCGTGCCGCTGATGCTGGAGACGACGACGATCGATCCGCCGGTATCTGCGTCGATCATCGCCTGCGCGGCGGCCCGGATGGTCAGCCAAGTGCCGGTGAGGTTCACCCCGAGCACCCGATGCCACTGCTCAACCGACTCCGTCAGCAACGTGCCGGACGCACCGATGCCCGCGCAGGCAACCACCCAAGTCGGCACACCGTGATCGCACACAGTCTGGCTCATTGCCGTCGCTACCGCATCCGGATCGCTGATGTCACAATCGATGTCACCGCCGGCTTGGTCCCACACCACGACATCATGACCCGCATCGCGCAACCGTCCGGCGACTTCCCGCCCGATGCCCGACGCACCGCCGGTCACGAGAGCTAGGAATTTGCGCCGCTTCTCCTCATCGCTTCGCTCTGCATCGTCGCCGGCGCTCATGCAGCTGGCCCGATTAACTCGACCAGCACCCCGTCGGGTGCGGTGATGACCGCCATCGGCACCGTCGCGCCGGCCGGTGCGGGCACACTGATGCGCCGGACGCCGTCAGTGAAACCCAAAGCGGCCAAACCGGACAGCGTCGCGTCGACGTCCCTCTGCAGGGAGAGCAAGAAGAAGCCGTACCGCGGGCCGAAGGCTGGGGCCGTCGCGTCGCCGGCTCCATCGAAAACCACGAGTTCAACGATCCCGGTGTCCGGGTTTTGCGGATCGCCCAGGAAGATCGACCGCAGCTGATCGGGGTCGGCCCCGAACAGCTCCCGCCAGTTACCGCGGAAGGTGTGGTCGAACAGCTCGCTGAATCCCAGCCCGTCTCGCCAGAACGTCAACGACCGCTCGACATCGGCGGTGCAGATCGCCGCATGATGAACACCCAACACAGGCCTGCTCCCGCATCCTCAGCACGCAAAAGTCACGATGCCGCGAGTTTAGGAGTGGAGCCGACCCGCGGAGCGCGGATTCGAACCGCTAGATCAGGGCACCAACGCGAGTTGGATGTCCGCGGTCTCCGGTTCCCCCGCCGGAAAACCGCAGGCGCCCTCCTTACCGGTGGTCTGGACTGTGCCGGCCAGGGTGTTCGGGTCCCACACGCGGTGCGCAGTGATGGCGTCGGGAACGCTGGTACCGTCCGGGCACTCTGCGCCGTCGGTGGTGTCTAACACCCATTGTCCGTTCACCAAATTAGCCTGCCCCAACGCTTGTCCGCCGGGTTGGCGAGCCGCTGAGGCGCATCCGTCACCGCACGGGGTGAAGTACCAATCGTTGGT
>DASQSQ010000592.1:0-5064 GCA_035642315.1 Mycobacterium sp. | reverse complement strand
CGACAGCGAAACGCGGCCGGCCGGTCACCGATCGCGTCGGCGAGGTCGCGCCCCTCTTCACCGGCCGCGCGCGCCGCGATCGGGTCACCCGCGATGAACGCGGCGTACGCCTGAAAGCCGAGGATCTCGCTCAACATCCCTCGATCGCCTAGGCCCCGGGCCAGCTCGCTTGCCTCAGTGAGGTAGCGGGCGGCCACCTCGGTGTTGTAGACGGCGATACCTCCGCAGGCGGTGAGCGCCCGGGCCACCAGGGCCGGGTCGCCAATTTCACGCGCGATCGCGAGGGCTTCTTCTGCCTGATCGAGGTCGACGGCGACGACCTGGGTGGCGAGCGCGGCCTTGTCGGCGAGCGCCCGCGCCCGTACCCCGGCCGCGACCTCGATGCCGTGCGCGGTGTCGTCGCTGAGGACGGCGTCGTACCAGGCCAGCCCTTCCTGGATGCGGCCCCGCCCTAGCCAGAGCGGCTGCAGTGACGACACGAGCTGCAATGCGAGCTCGATGTGGGAGTTTTCCTGACTCCACGCGAACGCGGCCCGGAGGTTGTCGATTTCGGTCTCGGCCTGCGCGATTCGCGCCTCGCGGCCAGCCTGCCCTACGGTGTCGAGCAAGGTGGCCATGGAGGTGTAGTGGTCGCGGTGACGGGTGCGCACGGTATCGGCTTCTCCGGACTCGCCAAGCTTTTCCAGGGCGTACTGACGCATCGTTTCCAGCAGTCGATAACGCATTCGGCCGCCGGTGCCGTCGGCCAACACGAGCGATTTGTCCACGAGCAGAGTGAGTTGATCGAGGACCTGGTAACGCTCGACCTCAGTGCCGCCGGCGACGGCCCGGGCAGCGGCCAGGTCAAAACCACCCATGAAAGCCGCAAGCCGGCGAAACAACACTCGTTCGGCCTCGGTCAACAGGGTGTGCGACCAGTCCACCGAAGCGTGCAACGTTTGCTGACGGCGCACCGCCATGCGCCGCCCACCGGTCAACAACCGAAACCGGTCATGCAGGCTGCCCGCGATCTCCTCGAGCGACAGCGCCCGCACCCGGGCCGCGGCCAGTTCGATGGCCAGCGGCATCCCGTCGAGGCGACGGCAGATCTCCCGCACCGCGTGCAGGTCGTCATCGGTCATCGCGAAATCCGATCGCGCCCGCCGAGCCCGATCGGCGAACAGGTCAACAGCCTCGTCGTCCACAGACAGCGACGGCACCCGCCAAATCACCTCGCCGTCGACGCCGATCGGTTCGCGACTCGTCGCCAACAGCCTCAGCCCAGGACAGGCGCTCAACAGCGCGACGGTCAGCTCAGCAACCGCATCCAGCAGGTGCTCACAGTTGTCGAGCACGACCAGCATGCGTCGGCCCTCCACAAACCGGATGAGCGTCTCCGTTGTGGAGTGCCCCGGCTGATCCGGCAGACCGAGGGCACCCGCCATCGCGACGGGCACGAGGCTGGGGTCGGCGATCGGCGCCAGGTCGACGTACCAGACTCCGTCGTCGAAATCGCCGGCTACCTGGCTCGCGACCTGGATGGCCAGCCGGGTTTTACCCACACCGCCGGCACCGGTCAGGGTGACCAGCCGGTCGGCGGCGAGGATCTGTCGCACGTCGTCAATCTCGGCGCCCCGGCCGACGAAACTGGTGAGCTGCACCGGTAGATGTTCGGTGGCAACGGGATTCGATGCTCTCAGTGGGGGAAAGTCGTTACGAATATCCGGGTGGCAAAGCTGTGCCACCCGTTCGGGACGGGCGACACCGCGCAGTTCGTGACTGCCGAGATCGGTCAGCCACGCGTCGGGCGGAAGCGTGTCGACGACTAAATCCTCGGTGGTGCCCGAGAGCACCGTCTGGCCCCCGTGGGCGAGATCACGCAGCCGCGCGGTCCGGTTGATGGTCGGGCCGATGTAGTTGCCCTCATCGCGCAACTGGACCTCGCCGGTATGCAGACCGATGCGCAACCGGATCGGCGCCAACGGCGCACGCTGCAACTCCAATGCACACGTCGCCGCTTCGGTCGCGCGGGCGAACGCGACCACGAAACTATCGCCTTCACCCTGCTCGACCGGTCGCACCCCGCCGTGGACGGCGAGCAGATCGCCTAGCGTGCGATCCAAGCGCGCAACGGCGGCCGTCATCTCGTCCGGTTGGGTTTCCCACAGCCGTGTCGAGCCCTCGACATCGGCGAGCAGTAGCGTCACCGTTCCAGTTGGCAGCACGTCGCTCCAGTTCAACTCCGCGCGCGGATCAGTTCCGGTCATGCTAGCCAGCATCTCGGCGGGCCGAGCCGCAAACATCAGGGAAATCCCGTATCCCCTCGTCGCCGAGTGGCCGATTCGGCGAAAACATCACGCCAAACAGCCCGAGGCGGACGACAGAGCACCACCTCAGAGCCCCGCCCGCTCATTTCCGTGTTCTCCCCGATGGTCTTGTGCTCGCGAACTCACATAGTCGAGTGGACGACGCCCCGACCAAGGAGGACCGCTATGACCGCCACCGTCGACCGATTGAGCTGCCCAAGCGTCTTCGAGGCCGGGCTACCGACGATCAACTACGCAGAGGCACAGCACCCCGATGAAGCCCACGCGATCATCAGCCAAACCCGCGAAAAGGCGCCGATCGCGATCGGCCCATACGGGCCCGAGCTGCTGACCTACGATCTCGTGCACACCGCGCTCCGCGACCCGCGCTTCCGGGTCCCGCAAGGGATGTTCCTTGCGGCCCAGGGCATCACCTCCGGCCCGCTATGGGACCGTATCGCCGTTAACATTCTCAGCCTCGACGGCGAAGAGCATCACCGCCTGCGCCGGCTGGTCAGCAAAGCCTTCACGCCCAAAGCGACCGCACGGCTGCGCACGACGATCGTCGAGGTCATCACCGGACTGGTTGATCGCCACAGCGCCCGCGGGCACTGCGACGTGGTCACCGACATCGCCCGCCAATTCCCGATCCCGGTCATTTGCGCGCTGCTCGGCACACCACCCGAAGACTGGGAACTGTTCTCCGACTGGACCGATGACATCCTGGAGGCCTTCGGCTGGAACGCCGCGAGCCAAACGCCGACGATCCTGGCCGCGTGGGAAGCTCTTGACGCCTACATCGACGATATGGTTGCGCGCCGGCGCCATGCCTTGACCGACGACCTGATCTCCGAGCTGATCCGCGCCGAAGACGACGGCGATCGCCTCAGCAGCGACGAACTCCGGATGCTCGTCGCCTCGCTGCTGATGGCAGGCACCGACACCACCCGCCTTCAGTTGGGTGGCGCGGTGCACGTGCTGTGCGATCACCCCGATCAGTGGGCACTTCTGGGCCGGCATCCGGAGCTGGCGGTCAATGCCGTCCACGAGCTCATGCGTCATTCGCCCATCACGTTCGTCACCTTGCGCTTCGCCAGCGAGGACATCGATCTCGCCGGCGTCAAAATCCCGGCCGGCACCATCGTCGTCGTCAATACCGGCGCGGCCAACCGGGATCCGGCCGTCTGCGACGATCCCGACCGTCTCGACATCAGCCGCGTGGGTACCTCACCGATCCAGACGTTCGGCGGCGGAATGCATTACTGCCTCGGTGCCAATCTCGCCCGCCTCGAGTTGGCCGAAGCGCTGGCGGTAATGGCCCGGCGCATGCCCAACGCCCGCCGCACCGGTCCCGCCCCATGGAAACCAGTGAACGCGTTGGGCGGACCCATCACGCTGCCCATCGAATTCGATTCACCCGCTCACCACTGACCCAACAGCTGAAGTCGTTATGGCGCGACACGGAATCCACCGAAGGCACCTAATGGATGGAAGTAGACGCTGCGCCCCGCAGCGGCTCGCCCTGCGCCTGCGGATCACCTTAACCTCGACACGCCTGTCGACGACGGTTTGCTCTCCTCCCGCCGCCATCAATGATCGTCACCCCAATTCCATCGCGCGCATGAGGTGTCAACGGCACCAGATGGCGGACAGTCACTAGCCTCAGATACGGGTCACCCGGCGCGTTGGTGGGCGAGATAGGAACCCGAATCCTCACCCACCAGAGGCTCACCTCATCGAAACGACACGGTCCCCGGCCGCGGATATCCGCCGAGTACCAGTGCACTCTCATTTGCGAAGAGCCTGATTAGTGGTGACCGAGCAAGCGCGGCAATCGTCACGACCGTCATACACGTGACGACGATCGCGGGATGCTGGCTGCCACCGGCCCGATCGGCATAATTCGTGCCCGTTACTGTTGCGATCACCTTTCGTGGCTACGAACTCGATGCCAACGGCCAGCGAAGGCCCACATTCACCCGGCGTTGCCGCCCCGGTTGTTTCTTGAAGATGGATGACATGAATGCCCTAACGTCGCAAGGGATTTCGAGGCATTGGGATTCCTAGCTCTGCCTTTCTTGACGGACTCTGGGCTGCCGTAGCCGCGGCACGGTCGAGGCCGGTGAGTTTCTTGACTGCCGCTTCGCGGCTGGTTTTCAGGCCAGCGACTTCACCCAGCCAGCCGTTGAGTTCGGCTTCTTTGATCCGTTCGGTGAGGTTCGCGATGATTTCAACGATGCGTTCACGTTGTTTGGGGTCGATTCGCAGCATTGGGCATCTGATGCAGGCGTGTTCATGCTTACAGGGCGTTCCATAGGGTCTGCCGCAGGTGCCCAGTTCGAGTTTGCGTTCGTGGAAGTGCTGGCGGAACTCGGCCCATTCTTTGTCGGTCGGTTCCCGGTATTCGGCTTCCGGTCGGATGCTTCGTCGTTTGTCGATGTACGCCCTGTAGGCGCGGATCATCTCATCGGGAAAGACAGCAAGATAGTGCTGTGTTGTTTCGAGACTGGCATGGCCGAGTACTTTGGCGGCGATATGCACGGGCAGACCACCAGTCACCGCTTCGGTGGCAAACATCCGGCGGAAATCATGCGGACGGAACCGCATTGGTTCACCGGCAGCGTTGGTGATTCCAGCGTGGGCCACTGCCAGATCCAGGAGTCGGTGAATCTGCTCGAGCGTCAGTACGTTATTGCGGGCTTGTTGGTTACTGAACCGTTGGAAAAGGTGCGGTAGCGGCGGTCCGTCGAGTCGTTCGGACGGGTCGTAGCGGCTTACG
>DASQSQ010000591.1:0-4413 GCA_035642315.1 Mycobacterium sp. | reverse complement strand
ACGCGGCCGAAAGCTACCCGCAACCGGAGCGCGGTCGTCACCTGGCCGCGGATCCAGAATCGGAACTCAGCCGAGGCAGCGAAGGGTAAGGGGTCAGCCCTCCAAGCTGCCGAGATCATCGGGGACGTCCACGGCGTGCGCCCGCAGCGCCTCGAGCGGCACCACGTCGAGGGTGCGTTCGTGCGTGCACGCCAGCACCACCGGGGCGGCACAACCGTCGCGATAGGCCAGCAGCCAGTTCCCGGCGGTCACACACCATCGGTCGCCGGGCACCAGCCCGGGAAACCGAAGCTGCGGCCTCGGCGTCGAAAGATTGTTGCCGATCGCACGCTGATGCTCGAGGAACTCGGCGGTGACCACAGCGCAGATCGTGTGCAGGCCCAGATCCTCCGGTCCGGTCGAACAGCAACCGTCGCGATAAAAGCCGGTGAGCGGGTCGCTGCCACACGGTTCCAGCGGACCGCCCAATACATTGCGCTCAGACATCGGCCACCTCTCTAAATCTCGCCGACCGCGTCGGCCACGCGGCGAAGTTGACTGACGTCGGAACTGGTTGGAATGAGCTGGATTTCGTCGGTGCCGACTGCGTCGAACTTGCGCAGGACCGCGACCAGTTCTTCCTCGCTGCCGGCGAACCCGGTGGTCGGCGCCATCGCGTCGATGTACTCGGCCGGTATCCAATTCATGTAGCGCCGCAGATGCCGGTGCACCTGCGGCTGGGCTTCGTCGACGGGACCGAGCGCGAACCAGAACGACGTCGCCAGGTGGGGTTTGGGCTTGCCGGCCTCGGCCCAGGCCGCGCGCGCCACGTCAAACAGCTCATTCTGCTTTACGACGTCGAGGTCCATCGTGTGTCCGGCCAAGCCGTCCGCCCACGCCGCAGCGCTGCGGACGGTCTTGGGCCCGATCGCTCCGATCAGCAGCGGCGGGCCGCCCGGCTGAACCGGCGCCGGCCCGACCGGCAGCCGCGACTCGGTGATCTTCTCGCCCGCCCACACTCGCTTCATGACCGCCACCCGCTCGGCCATCCCGCGCATGGTCTGCGTCGCCGGATCCGCACCGACCGCCTCGTAGTCCTCAACCCGGCCGCCGACGCCGATGCCCACGGTCAGCCGCCCGCCGCACAGCATGTCCCCCGTCGCCAGCGCCTTAGCCAACATGACCGGGTCGTGCAGCTGGGGCACGATCACCGTCGTCACCAACCGCACCCGATCGGTCCACGCGGCCAGCGCGCCCATCAGCGTCAAGGTCTCCGGGTTGTCGAAGGCCATCCGCTCGCCCCAACACAACGACGCGAACGGGCCGTCATCGATCGCGCGGGCCCAGTCCCGCAGCACGGCCGCGTCCAGGTCCGGCTCCATGACCGGCATCGTTATCGATATCTGCACGATCGATTCTGGCATGCGGACCGTTCTATGCCCGCACATCATCGACGTGGCACCATGGCTGGGATGGGCATCACCGCCAATTCCATCGCGCATGTGCGGCTCACCGTCAGCGACATCGAGCGGTCCCGACAGTTCTACGAGAGCGTCTTCGGGTGGCCCGTTCTCATTGAGATCCCCGAGAACGCCGACGAGGCCACCCGTGAGCAGCTGTCGTTCCTGTTCGGTGGCGTCATCTACGACATGGGCGGCGCGCTGATCGCGTTGCGGCCGGTCGCCACCGACCGCTTCCACGAGGACCGCTGCGGGCTGGACCACATCGCGTTCAGGTCGGCCGATAAGGCCGAATTAGACGCCGCGGCACTGCATCTCGACGACCTGGGCATCGACCACGAGCCGGTCAAGGACATCGGGCCGTCGTACATCCTGGAATTCCGCGACCCGGACAACATCGCCCTAGAGTTGACCGCACCGAAGTAGACTGAGAGGCACAATGCCTATCGAGTTCAACCACACCATTGTCGCCGCCCGCGATAAGCGGGAGTCCGCGGAATTTCTGACCGAGCTGTTCGGGTTGCCGAGTCCGGTGCCGTTCGGGCACTTCATGACAGTCACGATCGAGCACGGCGCGAGCCTCGACTATGCCGACGCGTCCGAGGGCGAGGAGATCCGGCCGCAGCACTATGCGTTTCTGGTGTCCGAGGATGACTTCGACGCGATCTACGGCAAGATCCAGTCGCGCGGTCTGGAGCACTGGGCCGACCCGGGCGCGCATCGACCCGGCGAGATCAACACCCGCGACGGCGGCCGCGGCGTCTACTTCCGCGACCCCGGAGGCCACTTCCTGGAGATCCTCACCCGGCCCTACGGCTCGGGCGGCTAGCTCGCGTTGCGGGGGCCGTGGCGCCTGCTTTCCTGGTCGCGATAGTCGTCGGCCATTCGACCGACGTGGTCCGGCAAGGCGCCGGCGGCGACGTCCGCGAGCGTCGTCTCCTCCAGTACCGAGCGCATGCTGGCGCGCAGCGCCCGCCACACGTCGGTCAGCGCCGCGGTCGGACCGGAATACGGTAGGTCGCCCAGACCGACATCGCGCACGCTGGCCAGCGGGCCGTCAATGGAGCGCAACACATCGGCGATGCTGATTTCGTCACCGGGGCGGGCCAATTCGTATCCGCCGTCGCGACCGCGGTGGCTGCGCACCAGGCGATCGGTGCGCAGGTCAGACAAGATGTCGACGAGGAACTGCGGCGGGATGCCCTGGGCGTTGGCCAGGTCTTCGGTCTTGACCCGCACGCCGCCGTCGACGGTGGCCAGTTGGACCATGGCGCGCACGGCATACTCCGCTTTGGCCGACATGCGCATGGACACGATCCTCCCACCGGAAGGTTAAGAGCCGGGGCGGCTCAACTGGTCACCGCCAGCACCGCGTCGGCGAATTCGGGTCGGCACACCACCAGGTCGGGCAGCAGCGGGTCGGGCCGGTTGTACTGCAGCGGCGAACCGTCGATACGCGAGGTGTGCAGACCGGCCGCGCGGGCGACCGCGACCGGCGCCGCAGAATCCCACTCGTACTGTCCACCGGCGTGCACGTATACGTCGGCCAGCCCTTGAACCACCGCGGCGACCTTCGCGCCAGCCGATCCCATCTCGACCAGCGTGCCGTTGAGGTGGTCGCGGACCTGCAGTGCGATCGCCGGTGGCCGGGTGCGCGAGACGATGATGCGCGGCGCTCCGGCGGGTTCCGGCGGCGGTGCGGGATCGGGCGTGGCCAACGTGACGCCTTGCGCGGGCAGCGCGACCGCGCCGGCGACGAGCTCGCCGGACTGCCACAGCGCAACGTGGACGGCCCAGTCCTTTCGGCCGAGTTCGGAGAATTCCCTGGTGCCGTCGAGCGGGTCGACGATCCAGACCCGCTCGGAACTCAACCGAATCGGGTTATCGGCGCCCTCTTCGGAGAGCACCGCATCGTCCGGGCGTTCGCGCGTCAGCGCATCGATCAGGTAATCGTGGGACCGCTTGTCCCCCGCCGCTTTCCGCTCAGTTTCTCCTGCATCGGCCAGCTCGTCACGCACCGCGAGCAGCAGCCGGCCGGCTTCGGTGGCCAGCCGCGCAGCCACCTCATGATCTGTCAACTCCGTGACTCGATCAGGTCGACGACTTGCTGTGCCAGCTCGTCGCAGCTGCGGTCCGGCGTGAGCCGCAGATCGGGGTTCTTCGGCCGCTGATACGGGCTGTCGATGCCGGTGAAATGCGTGATCTCACCCGCACGCGCCTTTGCGTAGAGCCCCTTGGGATCCCGGCGCTCGCAATCTTCGAGCGGGGTGTCGCAGAACACCTCGAGGAAGTTGAGTCCGGCATCGGCGTGCACCCGGCGGGCCAGTTCGCGATGCTCGGCCAGCGGGCTGATCGCCGGCACCAGCACGGTGTGCCCGGAATCGGCGATCAACGCAGCCACGTGCGCCAGTCGCCGGAGGTTCTCGGCGCGGTCGGCCATGGAGAAGCCCAGGTCGGCATTTAAACCGTGCCTCAGATTGTCGCCGTCGAGAACATAAGCGGGAACGCCCTTTTCGAGCAGCTTCCGTTCGACGAGCATCGCCACCGACGACTTGCCCGAACCGGACAGCCCGGTGAACCACAGCGTGCGGCCGCGCGACATCCGGTCCTCGGCGGTCACCAGTGACTTGTGCTGCACGGTGTTGGGGCTCGCCGTGCGTGCCGAGACCTCGCGCAACACCATGCCCGCGGCGACGGTGCCGTTGGTGTCCGGATCGATCAGGATGAACGACCCGGTGCTTGGGTTACGGGTGTATTCGTCCAGCAGCAACGGCACCTGGGTGCGCAGCGAAACGCGACCAAGTTCGTTGAGCTGCAACGCCTCCGCGGTCTTGTCGCGGTGCAGGGCGTTGACATCGAGTCGGTAGTCCAGCGCTGTGACCCTAGCCCGCGTCGTTCGGGTGGTGTGCTTGATGAGGTAGTCCCGTCCGGGTTCCAGCACTGAGCCGTCCGCCATCCAGCACACGGTCGCATC
>DASQSQ010000590.1:0-5462 GCA_035642315.1 Mycobacterium sp. | reverse complement strand
CACTTCCAGGTGACCCTGAAAGTTGGCTTCCGACTGGAGGACGCCGAGTAATACCGGTTGGCTCACAACAGCTCTCATGGGCTGCATATTGATGGCGGTGGGCTCAGAGGGCGACACTCCTCAAGGACTCCACGATCAGCGGCGAGGATTTTAAGTTGGCGATGCGCCGGCTGGCCGGCGGGGTGAGCATCATCTCCGGCGCCGGCCCCGATGGCCCGTTGGGGGCCACCGCAACCACGGTGACGTCGTCGATGGCGGAGCCTCCCAGCATCCTGTGCTGTTTGAACCTTTTGCTGGAGTTGGAGACGGCGACCGGGTAGCCCGTCCCAAGCGTGATCACGCTCGTCTGACACCCGCCGAGGCCGGTGATACGCGTCCCTTGGACAAAGGTCAGATTCCCGCGCGTGCGGCAATGTCGTGTGCTAGCTCGACGAGATCATTCACCGTCTGGTGAACGGGAATCCCGGACGCGGCGCGGTTACGTGGATCCTGTTGTGCCCGGCGCAGGATACCTTCGGCGATGATCGCAATCTTCCAAAGCGCCAGCGCGTGCCAGAAGCCGAGTTCGGTGTCGGTCACGTCGAGGCCGCTGATGACACAGTACCGTTCGACCAGATCCACGCGACGGGGATAGCCGGGCAACAGCAGGGCGCGGAATTCGGGCAGGACCGTTTCGTCGTGCTCGGGCCAGTACGCCAGGGTGGTACCGAGATCGGCGATAGGGTCTCCCAGCGTGGCAAGTTCCCAGTCCAGCGCGGCCAGGATTTCGCCATCAGCGGCGGACACCACGATGTTGCGTAGGTGCAGATCACCGTGGACCAGTGTCAGCGACCGTGGTGGCGGAACCGCAGCCCTGAGCCGATCGGTCAGCGAATCAAGGTCGGCCAATTCACGTGTCTTGGACTGCTCCCACTGTCCGGACCATCGTTTAAGTTGACGCTGCGCGTACGGTGAGTGGCTGGCCAGATCAGCGAGGCTGGTTGCGTCCAGATCCACCGCGTGAATGCGGCCCAGCGTCTCAGGCAACGCCAGACCCGCGCTGTGGCGTGCCTGTGCGGGCAAGGTGCGTGACGCGGCCGCGTCACTGATGACCACACCATCCACGAACTCCATCAGCACCAGTGGTGCATCCCCGGCGTCGCCTGCCTGAGCGACGCCGTAGATGAGGGGCGCGGGGACATCGGTTGGTGCGAGGGCGGAGAGGATCCGCGCCTCGCGCAGAACATCGTGTGCCGAGGCCAGCAGATGGCCCATCGGTGGGCGGCGCAGCACCCACCGGTGGCCGGCAGCGTCGGAGAGCATGTAGGTCAGGTTGGACTGGCCCACACCGATGCGCCGCGCAGTCACCGGCGGTGTGACACCTGAATCGAGCCTGCTCAACCAGGCCGTGAGTTCGGCATGCTCGACACCGGGCACGCTGACCAACGAGTCCTGCACCGTGCCTTGTGAGGAGGCGGAAGCATTTTCAGCTGCGGGATTCATAGGATCGCTCCTCCGTCGATGACCAGGGTTTGGCCGGTGATCCAGGCTGCGGCATCGGAGGCAAGAAAAGCGATGGCCCAGCCGATGTCTTCGGGTTCGCCGATGCGTGCCAGCGGCAGCGAGTCGGTAAAGGTTTGTTCGTGCTCGCGCCAGAGGAGCTCGGAGAGTTTGGTGCGCACCACGCCGGGTGCGACCGCATTCACCCGCACGGTAGGCGCCAGTTCCACGGCGCTTTGTTTGGTGAGCGCAATCAGCGCGGCCTTGGTGGCGTTGTAGACCCCAAGCTTGGGCTCGGTAGTCAGCGCCCCGAGCGACGCGGTGTTCACGATCGCTCCACCGTGCTGGCTCATCCATGCCTGCGCTGCCAGGGACGACCACATGATCGGGGCCCACATATTGACGTCGACCGTTTTGCGGAACGCCGAGTAGTTCTGCTCGGTGAGTAGACCGTACGCGGAGTTGGTGCCAGCATTGTTGATAAGGATGTCGAGGCGTCCGAAGCGTTCAATGGCGAACCCAACGCATCGTCGGGCGGCGTCTTCATCGGCGACGTGAGCGGCGAAACCAACTGCTCCACTGATCTTTTCGGCGGCGGCATCAGCGGCATCCTGCGTGCGAGCCGTCAGGATCACATTCGCGCCCAGCTCGGCCAGGCGCTGTGCTGCGGCCTGTCCGATGCCGCGAGAGGCGCCGGTCACCAGCGCTGTTTTTCCGTTCAGATCCATACCGACCATGTCAGGTGCCTCCTGCCGCGTGATCGCGGCTTCGTCGTTGCTTGCGCAGCTCCTCGCGCGCGATGGTCCTCTTGTGCACCTCGTCGGGTCCGTCGGCGATGCGCATCGCGCGCAGGTGCGCCCAGAATCCGGCGAGGGGCACGTCTTCGGTCAGCCCGAGGCCGCCGTGAATTTGGATCGCACGATCGACAACTCGCAGCGCGACGTTAGGGGCGTCAACCTTGATCGCCGCGATCTCGGTTTTGGCTTCCTTGTTCCCGACGGTGTCCATCAGCCAGGCCGTTTTGAGGATCAGTAGCCTCGATTTCTCGATCTCGATGCGTGCTTCGGCGATCCAATCGCGGATGTTCGCACGCTCGCTGAGCGCCAATCCGAAGGTAGTCCTGGAATCGGCTCGCTGACAGAGTAATTCGAGCGCGCGTTCGGCCATCCCGATGGCACGCATGCAGTGGTGGATGCGGCCGGGCCCCAGCCGCGCTTGGCCAATGGCGAAACCTTCACCCTCACCCTTGAGGAGGTCGCTCGCTGGCACGTGCACGTCGGCGAACTCGATTTCGGCATGGCCCTCGCGATCGTGATAGCCAAACACCGGCAGATTTCGCACGATCCGAACGCCGGGAGCGTCGATCGGAACCACGACCATCGACTGCTGACGATGGGGCGCAGCCGCCGGATCGGTCTTTCCCATCACGATCAGCACTCGGCAGTTCGCGTGCAGCGCATTGGATGCAAACCACTTGCGCCCGTTGAGCACATAGCCGTCGCCGTTGCGGTCCATGCGTAGTTCGATGTTGGTGGCATCCGAGCTCGCCACCGCCGGTTCGGTCATGGCGAACGCCGAGCGGATCGTGCCGTCAAGCAACGGCCGCAACCACCGGTCCTTGTGTTCATCGCTGCCGAACAGCGTGAGCACTTCCATGTTTCCGGTATCTGGGGCGTTGCAGTTGCACGCTTCGGGCGCCAGCTGCGGACTTCGTCCCATGATCTCTGCGAGTGGGGCGTACTCCAGATTCGACAATCCGGGACCCCACTGCGGGTGTGGGTGAAACAGATTCCACAGGCCGCGGCGACGGGCCTCAACTTTGAGATCCTCGATGATCTGCGGGTGATGGTGAGGGTTCCCGGACTCGCGCATCTGGACCTCATAGACCGGCTCCGCCGGATAAACGTGCGTCTCCATGAAGTCCAGCAGCTGCGCTCGATAGCCCTCGGCTCGCTCCGAGGGCTCGAAGAGGGAAACACGGTGCTCGGAAATGACAACTCCTCCATGATGTTTCGACGCGCGGCAGAAGCGACTACGTCGGCCGGACAGCATCAGGATGCCAGCCCAGCCCCGCCGTCGATACCCACCGCACGGTGGAATCCCCTTTTCGGAGGAGGAAACTCACTCCCAGCTCGGGCGCAGGGGCGCCGGGGGATTTTTCTCACCCGTTGTGGGCGTTTCGTCGCCGATCAGATTGACGGGCTCGCCCGCCCGCAACACGCTGATGCCTGAAGGTGCGTTACGACTGAACGCAATCCACGACGCCTAACCGCTGACCGAAAGGGGCAAAGATGCAAACACAGGAGAGCACCGTGCGTGGAGCCGATCTGGCTCGACGGATGGCGGTGCGCGACTTCCTCGGCAGGGCCATCAACGGCCGCGGAACCTGCGCCTACGATTCAGCGGTCATCGCCGGCAACGGGATCGGTGCCCTGGCCTTCGCCGGCTGGCTTGCCCAAAGCCCCCTGTTCGAAGGCAAGGTCACTGTCGTTGCACCCCCCGTCGTCGAGTCGCGGCGGCTGATCAACGGGGTCACCCTGCGCGGGCGCTGCATCGACTTCATCAGCGCCGCCCTGAACACAACCCTGAATGAGATTCTCGAGGTCATGTCCGGGTCTAGTGACTCGCCGCCGGTGGCCTACCGACAGGCCGCGGCCATGGCAATACAGAGCGGGTCGTCATATCGATTCGGCCGACGGGGACAATGGCAGAACGGGTTATCAGCCAACCGCCCGATCGCCTACGGCGTGCGCAACAGCAGGGTAGTTGGCGGCATGCGGGAACTGGCTTCCAAGCTGCCAATCGAATTCGTCGACGAGCGTGTCGAGTCGGCATCACACCTGCGAAGCTTCAGCTCCGGCCGGCACCCGCTGCTCGTCAACGCCACGACCCTGCCGACATTGATCGGCGGTCAAGCACAACCGCCGAAACGGATGGTATTGGGGGCGCAGGTCCCGTTCATCGCCGCCGACCGCGGCGTGAGCTATCCGCTCGAAGCCGAGACCGCGTTCGCGCCCGTGGTACGGCGCGGAGGAACCATCGACGTGGGCTACTTCACCCCATTCCGTGACCCGCTATCACCGCGCTCCACTTGGTACGGGATCTACGCCCGCGTCGTCGATCGCAACGCCGCGTTCAACAAAGATGCGGAACTACGAATCATGACCGAGCAGCTCTTCGGCGTCGGCGAGGCGATGGGCCTGACGCCCGACGACCCCGAGGAAACCCTCGGTCGGGCCTTCGTGCCGGCGTCACCGTGGGGCACCGTGGCGCCCTCTGCACCAGGCACACTGGAACTCAAACGCCACTACTCCGGTGGTGCGCCGGTGTTTTACGCAGACGGCATGATCATGAGCATGGTCGGTGGTGTCGTCGGGGCCGAAGCGGTCATCCACGGAGTGAACCCCGATGACGCCATCCGCCGCGCCCTGCGGCCTTGGCGCCGCCACAACGGGTTGTGGTACATCGAGACGAACAAAATGCCCTTCCTGTCGGACATGCTGATGCGCGCCAACCCCGCAGCCGCGATGGCCTACCCGCACACGGTCGGACTGGACCTATGGGCCTCGGCCGCTTGACATCTGCTACTGCCACGAGATGCGCCGGCGGCAAGCGCCGGTGCGCTCAGCAGCATCAGCCATCCCACCGGCTGAGCCGCGGGGCCATAATGATGTCCATCATGTGCACGGAGGCCACGCGCCATGCCGATTGATCTCTCGTCGACATCCGGCCCGAAGCAGCCGCGCGACGCGTGGGAGTCCACGTCCGCGGCACTAGTCCGTCGATACCAGCGTGCGTTCGCCAAGGCTGCCAACATGTTGTCGGTTCAGCGACTCGGCGACGTCGATGTCCGGCGGGACCGATTCCTGGCCGCGCTGGGCAATCGTGCGGACGAACTCCACGCCCAACTGCTCCGCGCGATGCGTGACCGGGCCGCCTCCGGGGACTCGCGCGAGCTGGCACGACTGTGTGAAGTGGCGATC
>DASQSQ010000589.1:0-2323 GCA_035642315.1 Mycobacterium sp. | reverse complement strand
CCACCCTGATAATCGACGCCGACATCTGACATAGCCGATATTTCCGGTTGAGCATGCCCGAGAGCACCGGAAGTGAGTCCTACCGAAGGGGTTTACGTGGCAGCGACCAAAGCACGACCGGCGACAGAGGAGCCGGTGAAGCGCACCGCCGCCAAGTCTCCCGCGAGTTCCCCGGCAAAGCGTTCGTCGGCCAAGGCCGCCAATGGCACCGCCACCAAGACCCCCGCCAAAGCACCGGCCAAGGCCGCCAAGGCCGCCACGGCCACCAAGACCCGCACCGCCACCAAGAGCGCAGCAGCCAAGTCGGCACCGGCCCGAGGTCGCCCCAAGAAAGCGACGTCCAAAGACGACGCCGACGCCGACGCCACGACCATCGACGTTGAGACCGACGAGCAGGAGCTCGACGGCGACGCCGAACTCGACGCCGGACCCGGCGACGACATCGAGCTCGAGGCGGAAGACCTGAACCTCGAAGAACTCGAGGTCGACGCGACCGACGACGACGCCGTCGAGGGTGACAGCGAGCCGGTCGAGACCGACGAAGCGGTCGCCAAGAAGCCGGCCAAGGCTGCCGGCGAAGAATCCGCTGACGACGAAGAGATCATCGAGCCGAGCGAAAAAGACAAGGCCTCAGGCGATTTCGTCTGGGATGAGGACGAGTCGGAGGCCCTGCGACAGGCGCGCAAGGATGCCGAGCTGACGGCGTCCGCGGACTCGGTTCGCGCGTACCTCAAGCAGATCGGCAAGGTGGCCCTGCTCAACGCCGAAGAGGAAGTCGAGCTGGCCAAGCGGATCGAAGCCGGTCTCTACGCGACTCAGCTGATGACCGACCTGACCGACCGCGGCGAGAAGCTGCCCGCCGCGCAGCGCCGCGACATGGTGTGGATCTGCCGCGACGGGGACCGCGCGAAAAACCATCTGCTGGAAGCCAACCTGCGACTGGTCGTTTCACTGGCCAAGCGCTACACCGGCCGTGGGATGGCGTTCCTCGACCTGATCCAGGAGGGCAACCTGGGTCTTATCCGTGCGGTCGAAAAGTTCGACTACACAAAGGGTTACAAGTTCTCCACCTATGCCACCTGGTGGATCCGCCAGGCGATCACCCGCGCGATGGCCGACCAGGCCCGCACCATCCGCATCCCGGTGCACATGGTCGAGGTGATCAACAAGCTGGGCCGCATTCAGCGCGAGCTGCTGCAAGACCTGGGCCGCGAGCCCACGCCCGAAGAGCTGGCCAAGGAAATGGACATCACCCCGGAGAAGGTGCTGGAGATCCAGCAGTACGCCCGGGAGCCGATCTCGCTGGACCAGACCATCGGTGACGAGGGTGACAGCCAACTCGGTGACTTCATCGAGGACAGCGAAGCCGTGGTGGCCGTCGACGCGGTGTCGTTCACCCTGCTGCAGGATCAGTTGCAATCGGTACTGGAGACGCTGTCCGGGCGTGAAGCGGGCGTCGTACGGCTGCGCTTCGGCCTGACCGACGGCCAGCCCCGCACCCTCGACGAGATCGGCCAGGTTTACGGCGTCACCCGTGAACGTATCCGCCAGATCGAGTCGAAGACCATGTCGAAGTTGCGCCACCCCAGCCGTTCCCAGGTGCTGCGCGACTACCTCGACTAGTGACCGTTAAGGGCATGCTGCGCAATTAATTCGGATGCGCCGGAGGTATGACTGCCCTAGGTTGACCGCATGTCAACCAGCCGCGTCCTGGTCTCGTCCGGGACCGACTTGGAGTCGACCGTCGGTTACTCACGCGCGGTACGCGTCGGCCCACACGTCGCCGTCGCGGGCACGACCCGGACCCGGGACGCCCGGCGACATCAGCGCCCAGACACGAGAAGCGTTTGCACCGCATCGAGATCGCCCTCAACGAGGCAGGAGCGGCGTTGAGCGACGTGATCCGCACTCGGATCTATGTGACCGACATTTCTCGTTGGCGTGAGGTCGCGGTGGTGCACGCCGAGGTATTCGGCCAGATCCGCCCGGCGGCCACCATGGTGGAAGTGGCGGCGCTCATCGCCCCGGAACTGTTGGTGGAGATCGAAGCCGACACCTACTGCGCGGTCGGCGCGAACGTGCCGTCAGCGGATGGCCGGTAGCTAGTGACGTTGGTCACAGCCCCAACGGGCATGGCGCCGTACAGATGCGGGAACACCATCGACTCCGGATCCGTTGCTACTCCTAGTTCCCAACGGATGGGTGAGTCCAGGAGTGTCGGATCGATGTGCAGCAGAACAAGGTCCTCGCGACCGTGATACAGCCGGTTCGCCGGCAGATGCACTTGGTCTGGCGTCGACAAATGGATGAAGCCCACGCTGGT
>DASQSQ010000588.1:0-2810 GCA_035642315.1 Mycobacterium sp. | reverse complement strand
CATGTCACGCTGTGGAGCTAGCGCGGGTGCAGAACCTGCGCCAGTCACGCTTACTCGTTCTTACCAGGCGCTCGCGATGTTTCCGTGTTGGCTGATCCAGGCATGCATGGCGATCCCCGCCGCGACCGAGACGTTGATGCTGCGCGTCGACCCGAAGTGGGCGATTGAGACGGTCAGCGCGGCGCCCGCGCGGGCGTCATCGCTGATGCCGGGGCCTTCTTGACCGAACAGCAGCAGGCAGTCCCGCGGCAGCGTCGTCTGCTCGAGCCGCGTTGCGCCGGGCAGGTTGTCGACCGCGACCACCGTCAAGCCCGCTTCGGCCGCAAAGCCCAGCAGGTCGGCGACGCGGTCGTGATGGCACAGCCGTTGGTAGCGATCGGTGACCATGGCGCCGCGGCGATTCCAGCGGCGGCGCCCGACGATGTGGACGGTGTCGACGGCGAAGGCGTTGGCGGTGCGCACCACCCCGCCGATGTTGGCGTCGTGGCCGAAGTTCTCGATCGCCACATGCAATGGGTGTCGCCGCTTGTCGATGTCGGCGACGATCGCCTCGCGCGTCCAGTACCGGTAGGCGTCGACGACGTTGCGGGTGTCGCCGTCGCGTAGCAGCGTCGGGTCATACCGCGGATCGTCCGGAGGCGGGCCGACCCATGGGCCGACTCCGCTTGTCGGAACACCCCATTCGGTGGGGCCAGGATCGGTCACCGCCTCGTGACGATGCGGGCCGGAACGGCCCGAGGAGGAGGGAGGCGAATCCGTCACCGCGTGGTCCAGATCGCCGCGTGGGTGCCCACGACCGAAACGGTCGCGTATAACAGCGCCTGGTTGATGTCGCCCTGGGTGCACAGCGACGCGCTGACATGCACAGCGTCCAGCGACGCCTCGGGAAGGATCAGCACCGACGACCCGTAGTCCGAGCAGGCCGGGCTCAGGCCGGGCGGCGGCAGTGTGGGGGAGGCGAGCAACATCATCGGCCCGCCGCGCGCCGCGGAGTCGTCCCGGTACTTCGCCGCGATGGTATCGGCGTCCAACCCGAGCAGCATGTAACCACTGCCGGTGAAGGCAGCCGGATCACCGAGCGAGGCCTGGGTCAGCTGGGTGCCGTCGGCCCGCCACGCGGCCACGCTGGAAGTCTTGACCACCATCCCGGTGTCGTTCTCTTTCGTCGGCAGCACCCCGACTGGGAACGCCGCCGGGTAGGCCGCGACGGTATCGGCGATCCGGTCACGGGGCGAGTAGAGGTACACCCCGCGGACGGCGCTGCGGTCCGCGAGCGGGCCAAGGCATACGGTGCCGGTCAACCGTTTGCCCCCAGGCGCGGAAAGCGACTGGATGACAACATTTTTCACGTTGTCACAGCTCCCGATGCCGGTCGCCTCCATGGGGTGCGCCAGCGCGCCGTAAAGGCCGAACCGGACGTCGCGAGGGTCGGCATGGGGTTTCGCGGGGTCGGTCGGGGCGGCGTCGACGTCGACCAACACGTAGTTGTCTTGCCAGCGCAGGTTGGACATCGATGTGTTCCAGCCCAGTACCGCCAGCGATTCGCCCAACCGGGCGGTCAACGCGCCATAGACCCGGTCATTGTTATGCGAACTCGAGCAGGCCGCGCAGCACGCCACCGCCAGCACGATCGCAATGAGAGCCCGCACGATCTCTAGTGCAGGCCCAGATCAGCCAGCCCCAGCACGCTTCGGTAGGGCAGGCCCTCGGCTTCGATGGCTTCGGCGGCGCCGGTGGCGCGGTCGACCACGGTCGCCACGCCGACCACCTGTCCGCCGCCGTCCTGCACGGCACGCACCGCGGTCATCGCAGAGGCGCCGGTGGTACTGGTGTCCTCGACCACCAGGACCCGTCGGCCGGCGATGTCGGGTCCCTCGATAAGACGTTGCATGCCATGGGTTTTCACTGACTTTCGCACGACGAAGGCGTCGATCGGGCGACCGGGTGCGTGCATGACCGCGGTGGCGACCGGATCGGCGCCCAGAGTCAGGCCGCCGACGGCGGCGTACTCCCAGTCTTCGGTGAGCTCGCGGACCAGCCGGCCGATCAACGGCCCGGCCCGGTGGTGCAGGGTGGCGCGGCGCAGATCGACGTAGTAGTCGGCTTCCTTGCCCGACGACAACGTGACGCGGCCGTGCACCACCGCCAGCCGGCGGACCAGCTCGGCCAACTCAGCGCGCTCAGGTCCGGCCACGGCCCCGGCCGAAGACGTTGGTGGTGGCGCGGGACAGCGTCCGCGGGATCATCCGAGTAGCGGTGATGATCGCCTTGTACTGCGTGCCGGGAATGATGAGCACCTTGCCTTTCGCGATATCGGCCAAGCTTTCCCGGACCACATCGTCGACTTCGAGCCACATGAACGACGGCAGCGACGTCATGTCGATGCCGGCCCGGGCGTGAAATTCGGTGTGCACGTAGCCCGGACACACCACGTGTATCCCCACCCCGGTGCCCCTGAGCCCGCCGGCCAGGCCTTCGGTGAACGACACCACCCAGGCCTTGGACGCCGAGTAGGTCGAGCCGCGCCCGGACAGCAGCCCCGCGACGCTGGCGATGTTGACGACGGTGCCGGTGCCGGCGTCGATCATCGCCGGCAACGCGGCCCGGGTCAGCTGCATCACCGCGGTGACGTTGACGTCCAGTTGGGATTGCAACAGCGCAGGATCGGCGGTCCAGAATTCACCCGAGGTGGCGAAGCCGGCATTGTTCACCAGCACGTCGACACCGGCGGCCAACCGTTCGGCGACCTTGCCGCGATCGGCCGACTCGGCCAGATCGGCGGGTAGCACTTCGACGGCACGCCCGCCCTC
>DASQSQ010000587.1:0-5462 GCA_035642315.1 Mycobacterium sp. | reverse complement strand
TGGGCGTGGTGCTTGTCCTGCTGACAATTTACCCGTTCCTGGAAAAGCGGTTCTCCGGCGACCGCGCGCACCACAATCTGCTGCAGCGCCCGCGTGATGTGCCGGTACGCACTGCAATTGGAGCTATGGCGATCGCCTTCTACATGGTGCTCACGCTCAGCGCGATGAACGACGTGCTCGCGTTCAAATTCCACATCTCACTCAACGCCACTACGTGGATCGGGCGCATCGGCATGATCGTGCTGCCGCCGCTCGTCTACTTCATCACCTACCGGTGGGCTATCGGCCTGCAACGCAGCGACCGCGCGATCCTCGAGCACGGCATCGAAACCGGCGTCATCAAACGCCTGCCGCACGGCGCCTACATCGAACTACACCAGCCCCTGGGGCCGTTGCCGCTGGAATACCAGGGTGCCCCGGTACCGACCAAGATGAACGCGCTCGGCTCCGGTGGCTCCCCCGGCTCGGGCAGCTTCCTGTTCGCCGACCCCGGCGCCGAGAACGACGCGCTCGCCGAAGCACACCACGCCGCCGAACAACGCGCCCTCACCGCACTGCTGGACCGCCAGCAGTAACGAGTTTTCTCGTCGCGCCACATGACGGGAGAGGCCGTACTGGTCGGTTTAGCCAAACCTCCCATTGGGTGTGATCTTGGGCAGCTTTGGCTACACGAGGTAGACCAGCTGTCAGGTGGACGGCACGACCGGGAGAAATGGGGTCGACCATGAAACCGATATCGCCGACGGATGCACTGTTCCTCATCGGTGAGTCGCGTGAACATCCGATGCACGTGGGATCGCTGCAGCTCTTCAGGCCGCCCGAGGACGCCGGCCCGCATTTTGCGCGCGAGGCCTACCAGGCCATGCTCGGCTGCGAGGAGGTGCAACCGACCTTCCGTAAGCATCCCGCCTTCTTTGGCGGCGTCACCAACGTCGCCTGGTCTTTCGACAAAACCGTCGAGCTCGAGTATCACCTTCGCCGCTCGGCCTTACCCGAGCCCGGACGAATCCGCGACTTACTGGAGCTGGCGTCCCGGTTGCACGGCTACCTGCTCGACCGGCACCGCCCGCTGTGGGAAGCGCACCTCGTCGAAGGTCTCGAGGACGGCCGTTACGCGGTCTACACGAAATATCACCACTCGCTTATGGACGGTGTATCGGCGCTGCGGCTGATGCAGCGCGCCTTCGCTTCAGATCCCGACGATGACAGCGTCCAGGTCCCATGGAGCCTCGGCCCGCGCGAGAGCACGACCGGCAAGCAACGGTCGTCGCTACTCGAGAAGGCAAGCGGCGCGGCAGGTTCGGTGTTCGCGTTGGCACCGTCCACGTTGAAGCTCGTGCGGGCAGCGCTGCTCGAACAACAGCTGACCCTGCCGTTCCGGGCCCCCCGCACCATGTTCAATGTTCGGATCGGCGGTGCGCGACGGGTGGCCGCGCAGTCCTGGTCGTTGGAGCGCATCAAGGCGGTCAAAGAAGCCGCGGGCGTGACGGTCAACGACGTGGTGCTCGCTATGTCATCCGGAGCGCTTCGGGATTATCTCCTCGACCAGAACGCTTTGCCGGACGACCCGTTGACCGCAATGGTCCCGGTCAATCTCCGTAAGGACGGCGACGACAGTGGCGGCAACATGGTCGGGACCTTCCTGTGCAACCTCGGCACGAACATCGACGACCCGGCGAAGCGGCTCGAGACCATCAGCACGTCGATCCGCGATACCAAAGAGGTTTCTCAACAGCTGCCCGCCGTTCAGCAGCTGGCGCTGTCAGCCTTCAACATTGGCGGGCTTTTCTTCGGGCTGATCCCCGGCTACCTGTCAACCGCCTCACCGCCGTTCAACATCGTCATCTCGAACGTCTCTACCGGCAAGTCGGATCCGATGTACTGGCATGGTGCGCGCCTGGACGGCAACTATCCGTTGTCGATCGCGCTCGACGGCCAGGCAGTCAACATCACCGTGACCAACAACGCTGACAACCTCGACTTCGGTCTCGTCGGCTGCCGGCGCAGCGTCCCGCACTTGCAGCGACTGCTGGGCCACCTGGATACGTCGCTCAAGGAGTTGGAACGCGCCGTCGGCACGTGAGCGCCCAGGAAACTTTTAGAAAACCAGTACCGCCGGTACGAATACTCCGGCGTCGCCGTGGGTAGAGGTTGAGTGAACAGTTGTTCCGGTTTTGCCACCACGAAGGAACACCCACCTTCGATACGGGAGGAGTTTCTGATGCCAGAAGTCGAACTTCACCACGACGGACACCCACGATATCGCCGGATGGTGCGATTCGACTGGTCGGAAACGCCGCTGCACTGGGTGCCCGACGACCCCTTCGCAACGCACATGATGAACGTGTTGCATCTGCTCCTCCCAGAGGGCGAGCGGCACTTCATCAAGGCCGTCCTGGAGGCGTCGTCGCTGGTCGATGATCCTGAGCTGGAGGCGGCAATAAAACCGTTCATCCAGCAGGAGTCCTGGCACGCCTGGGCGCACCAGGTGGTGCTCGACCATCTGGCCGAGCAGGGCATCGACACCAAGCCGTACACCTCGAGGCTCCGCAAAACGTTGTCGGTGACGCTGGGTGATCCGCCGAAGTTTTTCCCACCGGCGATGAAACGCTGGTGGTTGTATCGGCGTCTGGCCGACGTGGCGGCGCTGGAACATTACACCGCGATGCTCGGGCAGTGGGTGTTGCAGAACCGGGGTCTGGATTACGCGGGCACCGACCCGATGATGCTGGACCTGCTGCGCTGGCACGGCGCCGAGGAGGTCGAACACCGCTCATTGGTGTTCGACGTCTACCAGCATGTCTGCGGCAACTACTTCATCAGAGCCTTCTCGATGCTGATGACCACTCCGCTTTTTTACGGGTGGTGGATTGCCGGAGCCAAATACCTGATGGCACACGACCCAACCATCGACCAGAAGTGGCGCTGGCGAGATTGGCTGCGTGCGGCCCGCGAGTACAAGTTGCCCGGTCCCTGGCAGCTCATGGTGACCCAACCCGCCAGGTATATGCGGCCCCATCATCATCCCGGTCCCGAGGCGGTCACAGAGATGGCCGTCGAGTACATCAAGACGTCGCCGGCAGCGAAGGCCGCCCGCGAGCGGGCCCAGTTGCAGGGGAAGGCTTCACTCCGATGAAAAGTCCGATGAAAAGTTCGATGAAAGGTTCGATGAGAGTTTCGGTGGACCTTGACACGTGCGATGGCAACGGCGTGTGTATGAGCCTGTGCCACGAGGTTTTCGACGTACGCGAGGACGGACTTCACCTGCTCCAAGAGCAGCCGCCGCGGGAGTTACGTGGGCCGTTGAGGGCCGCCGAAGTCTCCTGCCCCACCCAGGCGATCGTGGTGGAGGACTGACGCGATGCCCACAAATCGTCAGCTACAGCAGGTTGTCGTCGTGGGCGCCGGCGTGGCCGGGATACGGGCAACGGAGGCGCTGCGCCAGAACGGCTACGACGGCGCCCTCACCATCGTCGGCGCCGAACGGCACGCCCCCTACCATCGGCCGCCGCTGTCGAAGAAACTGCTCAGCGGCCAGGTACACCGAGCGGGCATCGACATGGCGCCGCAATTCGATACGGATGCGCGGATGTTCAGAGGGGCCACCGCGGTCGGGCTGGACATGTCCGCACGGACGATCCAAGTCCGTGACGACGGGCAAAACCTGTCCTTGAGTTTCGACGGGCTCGTTATAGCCAGCGGCGCGCAGCCGCGCGAATGGCCCGGTGGCCCGACTCCTGACGGAGTGCTGCTGCTGAGGACCGTCGAGGACTGTCTCGCAATCCGAGAACGGCTCGGCTCACGTCCTCGGGTAGCGGTGGTCGGGGGTGGGTTCATCGGCGCCGAGGTCGCCGCGACCTGCCGATTGATGGGGCTGGACGTAGTGCTCATCGAGAAGGCGGCCGGGCCGTTGGTGCAAGCACTTGGTGACGAGCTGGCGCCCTGCTGGACGAGGTTGCATCGAGAGCATGGAGTGGACTTACGGCTGGGCGTGGGCGTCGACGGATTCGTCGGTAACGGGCGAGTGGAAGGTGTTCGGCTCACCGATGGTTCGCAGCTTCCTGCTGATGTTGTCGTCATCGGCTTGGGCGTGACTCCTGCGACCGACTGGCTGGCCGACTCGGGGTTGTGCGTGGACGGTGGGGTGGTCTGCGATGCCACCGGCGCTGTGGAGGGCAGCACCGGGGATGGCACTGTCGTCGCCGCCGGTGACGTCGCCCGCTGGTGGCACCCGCTGTATGAACAGCATCTGCGTATCGAGCATTGGGATCATGCCGCGCGCCAGGGTGCGGCCGCCGCGCGAACGCTTTTAGCAGGCAAAGGCCGGGCGGAACCTTACGACGAGCTACCATATTTCTGGTCCGATCAATATGACTTGAAGATCCAAATGCTCGGGTTGACAACCGATTACGATTCTTTCCAAGTCGTTGAAGGCGATCCGGGTAAGTGGGAGTTCGTCGCCGCATACGGGCGCGTCGGGCGGACCGTCGCGGTGTTGGGAACGATTCCAAATCGCGTGCACGCCTACCGCGACGCGATCAGCAACCGTGCTGAATTTCCGCCGAAGCAAACGGCTTAACGACGTCGGTCAGGCGATCCCGGTCGGTTCGGCGAGGGTGGTGGGTTGGTGTCGACCGCGTAGCAACACGTCCTCACCGGTCCGCCAATGGGCCGCTTCATCGGAACTGCTCACCGACACGGTGACGGCACTGGCCAGTAGCCTGCCCGCTCTGGACTTGGCTAGGTCTGACAAGCGGGCCGCCTCGTTGACCGGGTCGCCGATCACCGTGTACTCGTAGCGGTCTTCGGCGCCGATGTTGCCGGCGAACACACGGCCATACGTGACACCGATACCGAAATCAGGCATCTCGCGTTCGACCCTCAAGGCTTCACGAAGCGCACGCGCCGCGCCAAGGGCCTGCGCGCAGGGATCGCCCAGCACGATCGGCGCACCGAAGATCGCCAATGCGGCGTCGCCCTCGAACTTGTTGATGTAGCCGCCGTATTCGCCGATAACGCTAACGACAATGCGGAAAAAGGCGTTGAGAATCGCGGCCACCCGATCGGGCGAACTGGTCGCAGCCAGTGCTGTGGAGCCGGCCAGGTCGATGAACACCACACCGGCCTCGCACAGGCGTCCGGTGAAGTCCTGGCCTTGCTGTAGCGCATGCTGCGCCACATCGTGCCCGACATGGCGGCCGAAAAGATCGCGCAGCTGCTCCCGTTCGGCCAGGCCGGCCACCATGTCGTTGAAACCGATTTGCAAATAGCCGATTTCGGAACTGTCGTAGACCGGAGCGCGGACCTCGTAGCGCCCCGCGCCGACATGCCCCATCCCATCAGTGACGTCGCGCAACGGGTCGGCAACCGAGCGCGCCGCAAGGGTCATCCCGCGCAGTCCCCCGACAATGCCCACCCCAACCAGGATGAGCACCGGCGTCGTGATGGTGGCCCCGCTGGGG
>DASQSQ010000586.1:0-7848 GCA_035642315.1 Mycobacterium sp. | reverse complement strand
CGGGTCCCGTGACCCGGCGGCGGTCGATGACCCAGACCGTTTCGACGTGTCCCGGCAAAAGGCACCCCATCAGGCATTCGGGGGCGGAGGAGCGCACTTCTGCCTGGGCAACGGGCTGGCTCGGCTCGAACTGCGGTTGCTGTTCGAAGAATTGATGCGGCGGGTCCCGGACATGCAAATCGCGGGACCGATCACTCGCCTGACGTCAAACTTCTCAAACGAGCTCACATCGATACCGGTGACCTTCACGCCGGGCAAGCGCGAAGCCAACGTGTGATGATGCCGCGCCTGGCTACTTGAGTTCCGATGACGACAGCCCCAGCAGGCGCCGCGCCACCACCAGCTGCTGAATCTGCTGGGTGCCCTCGAAGATGTCCATAATCTTCGAGTCACGCGCCCACTTCTCCAGCAGGGCTTCCTCGGAATAGCCCGCGGTGCCGGCTAATTCGACGGCTTTGAGGGTGATGTCGCTGCCCACTCGGCCGGCTTTGGCCTTGGCCATCGAGGCTTCCTTGGAGTTGGGGATCTTGTTGTCGGCCTGCCACGCTGCCCGCAGCGTCAGC
This sequence comes from Mycobacterium sp., assembly GCA_035642315.1. Classification (GTDB taxonomy): domain Bacteria; phylum Actinomycetota; class Actinomycetes; order Mycobacteriales; family Mycobacteriaceae; genus Mycobacterium. The sequence goes on along the minus strand of DASQSQ010000586.1, from coordinate 7,285 downwards.
TGATAGGCGGCCTCCCAGTCGGCCTCCATCCGCAGGAACTCGGCCGCGGCGGCGCTTTGTGCGTGCGACGGCTTGTCGTAAGAAATCTCCACGCCGGCGTTGCTCAGGATCTTGCGCAGCTCTTCCAGTGTGGCGCGGGCGATTCCGACGGCCATCGCCGCGACGACCGGCCGGGTGTTGTCGAAGGTCTCCATCACCCCGGCAAAACCCTTGCCGGGCTCGATGTCCGGGTTACCCAGCAGATTGTCTTTCGGGATGCGGGCGTTCTCGAAGCGGATTACAGCCGTGTCGGAGCCCTTGATTCCGAGCTTGTTTTCCAGCCGCTCGACGGTGACACCCGGGTGCTCGCGCGGCACGATGAACGACTTGATCGCCGGCCGGCCCTTCGACTTGTCCAGCGTCGCCCACACCACGATGTGGGTGGCCCGCGAACCGGCGGTGACGAAAATCTTCTCGCCGTTGATCACGTACTCGTCGCCGTCCAGCTTGGCGGTGGTGGACACCGCCGCCGAATCGGAGCCGAATCCTGGTTCGGTGATTGCCATCGCCGCCCAGATATTGCCGAGCCGCTGCAGCTGTTCGTCGCTGGCCACGGCGGAGACCGCCGCATTGCCCAGCCCTTGGTAGGGGATCGACAGTAGCATCGCCGCGTCGCCCCAACTGGCTTCGAGGGCTTGCAGCGCCGCTGCCATGTTGGCGCCGTTGCGGTTTTCTTCCGCGCTCTCGCTGGCTTTAAGTCCGCCGGCGCCGGCCATGTCCAAGGTGTTCGATTCGGAGGCGCCGGCGAATAACTCGGCCAGTGTGTCGAGCTCGACCGGATAGGCGTGTTCTTTGCGGTCGTACTTGCGGGCGATTGGCCGCATCATCTCCGCAGCGCCTTGGTGCGCCTTGTCGATCACCGCGTGCATCTTGCGGGGCAGTTCCAAATTGATTGCCATGATTGGTCTTTCGGTTGAGAACTGAATGACGGCTAGATAACTACAACACCCTCGGCTATACCGATGGCCCGCAAATCGCGGTACCAGCGCTCGACCGGGTGTTCCTTGGTGTAGCCGTGGCCGCCGAGCAGTTGCACGCCGTCCAGGCCGATCTGCATGCCCTTGTCGGCGCCGAGCCGCTTGGCCAGTGCCGCTTCGCGGGTGAACGGGAGCCCTTGCTCGGCGCGCGCCGCGCCGCGCCAGGTGATCAACCGCAGCCCGTCGAGTTCGATGGCGATGTTGGCGCACATGAACGCAACTGACTGCCGGTGCGCAATCGGCTCGCCGAAGGCTTCGCGTTCCTTCACATAAGGGATGACGTAGTCGAGCACCGCGTGCGACGTCCCGACCGCCAGCGCCGCCCAGCCCAACCGAGACAGTGCGATGGCCTCGGAGTAATCGTCGTCGCCGGCCTCGTCTCCACCCAGCCGGGCGCTCAACGGCACCGACACGTTGTCGAGTTCCACGTGGCCCAGTGCGGCAGCGCGGATCCCCATGCTCGGGTCGGGTTTCACCGTCAGGCCGTTGCTCGACGACTCGACGATGAACAAGGCGGGCTTGCCGTTGAGTTGGGCGGCGACGACGAACAATTCGGCGTCGGCGGCCGCCGGGACCAGTGACTTGACTCCGTCGAGCCGATAGCCGCTCGGCGTGCGCACCGCTGTGGTCTTCAGCGCGGTGGGATCGAACAGTGGCTGCGGCTCGGCGATGGCCACGCAGGCCTGCGGGACGTTCTCGCCGGCGAAGTCCTTGAGGTAGGTGGCCTGCTGGTCGGCGCTGCCCCAGTGGGTGAGCGCGGCAGCGACGCCTGCCGGCGCCAGGAACGGCAAGGCCAGCCCCATGTCGCCGTAGGCCAGCGCCTCGGCGACCAGGACGTTGGTCACGCTGGAGCGGTGCTCGGCGATGCCGTCGAAATCCTCGGGCACATTGACCGCGGTGATGCCCAACTCCGCCGCCTTGGCGAGCAGGTCCGGGGGATAGGTCGTCGCTTCGTCGGCATCGTGAGCCGCCGGACGCAAGATCTCTGCGGCGAATTCGTCGACGGTTTCGACGATCAGCTTCTGGTCGTCGTCGGGCGTCAGGTCGTAGTAATCCTTGCCGCTGGCCTTCAGCCTGGTCGGTCCGCCGCGAAGGCCCTGGACCCGCTTGAACTGACGGGTGGCGGCCCCGGCGGTGGAGAACGTTGTCTTGACGCCGTAGCGCAGCGTCCGGTTCAGCGGATCGCGCAGGTTGTACTTGTCCAGGAATTCCTGGCCCACAATGGGCGTGAGCAGGCCCAGCGCCACATCGATGCCAGTTCGCTTGTGCTTGTGCTCGCCGACGGCAGTCTTCCGACCAGCGCGTTTGCGGTGCGGCTTGGAGCCGTTGGTGGGGGTGACAGTGTTTGTCATGACAGCAGCCTCGGTCGTTGGGGCAGTGCGATGAACTGTATCTTACTCCAGAGTAAGGTAGCGAGGGGCTGTTAAGTAAGTAATTCACACCGGCTATCCGGCGGCAAACCTGCTCAATACCTGGTCGTGCAGCAGGCCGTTCGTCGCCACAGCGCTGCCGCCATGCGGCCCGGCGGTGCCGTCGAGGCTGGTGAATGTGCCGCCGGCTTCGCGCACCAGGATGTCCAGCGGCGCCAGATCCCACACCGACACCTCCGGTTCGGCGGCGACATCGACGGCGCCCTCGGCCACCAGGCAGTAAGACAGGAAGTCGCCGTAGGCGCGTACCCGCCATACCGCATCGGTCAGCTCGATGAAGCGATCCCGCAGACCGAGCTGAGCCCAGCCGGACAGGCTGGAGAACGACAAGCTCGCCGAATCGAGTTGTGCCACTGAGGAAACCGAGAGCCGACGAGCCGGGGCATCGCCGACCGCCGCGAACGCCCCTGCGCCGCTGGCGGCCCACCATCGGCGCTGCAGCGCCGGCGCGCTGATCACCCCGACGCGTGGCACGCCGTCGTCCAGTAACGCGATCAGGCTGGCCCACACCGGCACGCCACGCACGAAATTCTTGGTGCCGTCGATCGGGTCGATGATCCATTTGCGGCCGGCCAAAGCGGTTGCCCCGCCGAACTCTTCGCCGAGAATGCTGTCGGCGGGCCGGGCGCGCCCGAGTGTCTCACGCAAAGCGGTTTCGACCGTGCGATCCGCGTCGCTCACCGGCGTCAGATCCGGTTTGGTGTCGACCTGCAGGTCCAGCGCGCCGAAACGGGCCGACGTCACCACGTCGGCCTGTTCGGCCAGGGCCAACGCCACCGCGAGATCGTCGGGCTGGTTCATGGAGCAGTCCTACCATGGCGGCGTGTGGGAAATCGGCTCGCTGCTGTTGCTGGGCGGAATCCTGGCGATGATTCTGGCTCCGCGGTTCATCCGTCGCGGCCAACCCGGCGACGCGCTCACCGGCACGCTGCTGATCACAGGTGTCAGCCCGAGGCCGGACGCCACCGGCGAGCAGTACGTCACGATCACCGGTGTGATCGACGGACCAACCGTCAGCGATTACACCGTCTATCAACGGATGGCCGCCAATGTCGAGAAGTGGCCGACAGTCGGCGAGTTGAGACCGGTGGTGTATTCGCAGCGAAATCCGGATAAGTGGGCTTTCGCCCCACCCGATCCCGATTAGGCGCCTCGCGGTTCAGCCGTGGCTGATATGTAGCAGTTTGGCCAGGCTCGGCAGTTTGACGCGCGGCCGCCCGTGCGGCTCGCCGGCCGACCGCTCGTGCTCGTCGATCAGCTTCCAGTGCGCGGAGGTGACCAACTTCGGCTGGCGGGACTCCAGCCACTCGGCGAGCTTGTCGGCATGGTCGTCGGGGAAGTCCGCCAGCTCGTTCGCGCCGGTCAGATCCGCGATCAGCGTGTCGACAGTCTCCTGGGAGTCCTTTTTGTTGGTGCCGATCACGCCGCTCGGCCCGCGCTTGATCCAGCCGACGACGTACTCATTGCGACGGCCCTCGACCCGACCGTGGGCATGCGGAATCGTCGCGCTCTTGTCGTCGAACGGCAGACCCGGAGTGGGCACACCGCGATACCCGACGGACCGCACGACCAGCTGAACCGGCAGCTCTTCACGGTCGCCGGTGTCTTTGGCCGCGACCCGTCCATTCTCGTCGGTGACCAGCTCGTTGCGGCCGAGCACGATGCTCTCGACACGTTCGTCGCCGGTGATCTCGATCGGCGAGGTCAGGAACCGAAACACCATCCGTCGGTGTCCGGGGCGCGGCTCGTGGCCAACGTAGCCGCGCAACACCTTGATGTTCTGCTTGCAGACCTTGCCCACCGCCGCCGCGTCGTCGTCGGTGATGCCTTCCAGGTCGGCGGGGTCGATGATCACGTCGACGTTTTCCAGGTCCGCCAGTTCTCGCAGCTCGAGCGTGGTGAAGGCGGATTGCAGCGGGCCGCGCCGACCGATGACCACGACTTCCTCCACGCCGCAGGGTCGCAGCGATTCCAGCGCGTGGTCGGCGATATCGGTTTCAGCCAGCACATCGGGGTCGGTGATGAGGATGCGCGCGACGTCGAGGGCGACATTGCCGTTGCCGACGACCACGGCCCGAGCGCCGGACAGGTCAGGTGTCGTCTGCTCAAAGTGCGGGTGGGCGTTGTACCAGCCCACGAAGTCGACGGCGGCGACGCTGCCCTGCAGGTCTTCGCCGGGAATGTTCAGCGATCGGTCCGACTGGGTCCCGATCGCATAGATCACCGCGTCGTAGTGCTCGGCGAGTTCAGCGGGTTCGATGTGCTGGCCAACAGCTACATTGCCGAAGAAGCGGAAGCGCGGGTCCTCGGCCGTACTCTCGAACTGCTTGCTGATCGACTTGATTTTCGGGTGGTCCGGCGCGACGCCGGAGCGCACCAGACCCCAGGGTGTGGGCAGCATCTCCAGCATGTCGACGCGTGCGTCGATTCCCTCTGATGAATCGGCGGCTTTCAGCACCGACGCAGCGGCGAAGAAGCCCGATGGGCCGGAACCGACGATTGCGACGTGGTAAGGACGCATAATTCCCGATGCTAAACGTCCGCCGCGCGGAGCCGCGGCGAGTCCCGGGTTGTCGCGCGTCCAATAAGCACGCCGGTAACGTGATCAGCTGTGGACCCCGACCGCCAGGCCGACATCGCCGCACTTGACTCCACCCTGACCACGGTGGAGCGGGTGCTCGATGTCGAAGGTCTGCGCAGCCGGATCGACAAGCTCGAGCACGAGGCAGCCGATCCCAACCTTTGGGACGACCAAGCCCGGGCGCAGCGAGTGACCAGCGAGCTATCCCACACCCAGGGCGAGTTGCGGCGTGTCGAAGAGCTGCGCCAACGACTTGACGACTTACCCGTGCTCTACGAGCTGGCGGACGAAGAAAACGCCGAGGATGCGAAGGCCGAAGCCGACGCGGAACTCAAGGCGCTGAGTGCGGACATCGAGGCGATGGAGGTCCGCACCCTGCTGTCGGGCGAATACGACGAGCGGGAGGCGCTGGTCAATATCCGCTCCGGCGCCGGTGGCGTGGATGCCGCGGACTGGGCCGAGATGTTGATGCGGATGTATGTCCGGTGGGCGGAACAACACAAGTACCCCGTCGAAGTGTTCGACACGTCTTACGCCGAGGAAGCCGGGATCAAAAGCGCGACCTTCGCGGTGCATGCTCCGTTCGCCTACGGCACCCTGTCCGTCGAACAGGGCACGCACCGGCTGGTGCGGATCAGTCCGTTCGACAACCAGAGCCGACGGCAGACGTCTTTCGCGGAAGTCGAGGTGTTGCCGGTGGTGGAAACGACCGACCACATCGACATTCCCGAGGGCGACATCCGCGTCGACGTGTACCGCTCCAGTGGCCCGGGCGGCCAGTCGGTGAACACCACCGACTCCGCGGTTCGCCTGACCCACATTCCAACGGGTATCGTCGTGACGTGTCAGAACGAGAAGTCGCAGCTTCAGAACAAAGTGGCAGCGATGCGAGTTCTTCAAGCAAAGTTGTTGGAACGCAAGCGTTTAGAAGAGCGCGCTGAACTCGACGCATTGAAGGGGGACGGCGGCAGCTCCTGGGGTAACCAGATGCGGTCGTACGTGCTGCACCCGTATCAGATGGTCAAAGACCTGCGTACGGATTACGAAGTAGGCAATCCGGCTGCCGTTCTCGGCGGAGACATCGATGGATTCCTGGAAGCGGGAATTCGGTGGCGCAACCGAAAAGATGACGACTGATAGAAACGTCCTCACGTTAGCAACGGCCCAGCCGTGGCGTGATGTCTGGCGCGGCGATCTGCGCGACTGGGTGCTGACCGCCGGCCTGCACATCGTCATGCTGCTGATCGGGGCGGTGCTGGCGGCCCGGTTTGTCACCTGGGCGTCGCAGAAGGTGACCGAGCGCCTCGATGTGGGCTTCGCCGAGAGCGATGCACTGGTGCGGTCCGAGGCCACCAAGCACCGGCAGGCTGTGGCTTCGGTGATCTCCTGGGTGTCGGTCGTCCTCATTTCCATCGGCGTCGCGGTCCAGCTGGCCGACATACTGCAGATTTCGGTGAAGGGGCTGGTCGCCCCCGCGACGGTTATCGGGGCGGCGCTGGGCTTCGGGGCCCAGCAGCTGGTCAAAGATCTGCTGTCCGGGTTCTTCATCATCGTCGAAAAGCAGTACGGGTTCGGAGATCTGGTTGAACTCACCATTGGGGGGGTGACGACGGACGCCAGGGGCACCGTCGAGAATGTCACACTGCGGGTCACCAGGCTGCGCTCGCCTGACGGCGAGATGTTCACCGTTCCCAACGGCCAGATCGTCAAATCGGTCAACCTGTCTAAGGACTGGGCCCGCGCCGTCGTCGACATTCCCGTTTACACCAGGGCCGATCTCAACTTGGTCAATGAGGTTTTGCACCAGGCATGCGAGCACGCCCGCGAGGACAAGGTCCTGGGGGATTTGTTGCTGGATGCGCCCACCCTGATGGGGGTAGAGAGCATCGAAGTCGACACCATCACGTTGCGGTTGGTGGCCCGCACGCTGCCCGGCAAGCAGTTCGAGGCGGGCCGGCTGTTGCGTGCGCTGGTCATTCGTGCGCTCGCCCGCTCCGGCGTTGTCACGAAGGCGGACGCGAAGGCGACGGTCGGAGCCATCGTCCATCCGGCAACGGCCCCCGGCGCCGAGGCTGAAACGCAGGGCGCCGGCCGGTGAGGTTCTTCAACCTGGACAGGCTGAGGAGAATCGCCGACGACGTGGACCGCGGCTGGCCGGGGTACCTGTTCGGCGGTCGGGTGCGGACGTCCACCGTGGTGCTGATCCTCGCGTTCGCGGCGTCGTGGTGGGTGTACAACGACCACCGACAGGCCACACG
>DASQSQ010000585.1:0-2243 GCA_035642315.1 Mycobacterium sp. | reverse complement strand
CGCACCGAGCTGGTGGCGGTGACCGTGCCGCCGAGGGCGGTGACATGCTCGGCGCGGGTGTCCAGCGCTTCGACCAGCCAGCTCCACGCCACTTCCGGCAATAAGGGGTCGACGGCTTCGCTGGAGTCCAGGTCGGCCTGGATGTAGGCGACCAGCCGCATGGTGCCGTCCCAGGCGTCGGCGCCATCGGGGTCGTAGAGCAGGATCAGCCGGCCGAACGCGTCACCGTCGGATTGCTCCGGCACCAGGTCGAGCTCGGGACGTTTGACCTCGGCGCCCAGCGCGTAGCTGTACGGCGCCAGACGCTGCGGCGGCCGGATGGGACCCAGTTCGATCTCCGAACGGACGCTGGCACCACTCATCGCCGCGACCGCCTCGCGGAACGGGACCGGTTCGGCTGAGCTCACAACAGCCGCCCTTCCTCATGCCCCCGCTCTGCATCGTCGCCAGCGTGTGCCACAACCTCTGACGCTAGACCTATCCTGCAACACGCGAAGAAAGGCGCGCCGTTTAGTCCGCGTCGGCCGAGAAGCGCGCGGGTCGCTTCTCGCGGTGAGCAGCCAGCCCCTCCCGGACATCAGGCCCACCGAACCCCAGAAACTCCAGGCCAAGGGACGTTTCGAAGGCGGGCGCGAACATCCGGTACCAGTGGTTGAGGCTGTGCTTGGTGAAGCGGATCGCCGCTTGGGCGCCTTGTGCCAGATCCGCCGCGATGCGGGTGGCGGTGCCAAGCACCTCGCCGTCGTCGACACAAATCGAGACCAGGCCGATCCGTTCCGCTTCTTCGCCGGACAGCGGCTCACAGGTGAGCAGGTAGTACTTGGCCTTGGCCATGCCGACCAGCAGCGGCCAGCAGATGGCCGCATGGTCGCCCGCCGCGACACCCAGCTTGGTGTGGCCGTCGATGATCTTGGCGGTTCGCCCGGCGACCGAGACGTCGGCGAGCAGCGCCACGACCAGCCCCGCGCCGACCGCCGCGCCGTGAATCGCCGAGATCACCGGCTTGTCGAAGTTGACCATGTTGAGCACCAGGTCGCGGGCCTCGCGCATGATGCGCAGCCGGTCGTTGAACTCGCCGATGGTCTCGTCGATCAGGTCGAAGCTGCCACCGGAGGAGAAGGCCTTGCCCTCACCGCGGACCAAGACGGCGCGAACGTCGGGGTCGCGACCGATCGCAGGCCAGATGTCGGCGAGATCGCGGTGCATCTGCGGCCCGACCGAGTTGAGTCCAGGCGCGTCGAGAACCAGGTGCAGCACCCCGTGCTCGGCGCGTTCGATTCGCAGGCTTGGAAACTCGTCGTAGCTGACTTCTGGGTGACGTACTGGCATGCAGGACGACGTTACTGGTCGTGGCAGCATTGGGCGTGATGAGTACGCGTCGCACGCTTCCCGAATCGCCGTATCTGGCCGCGGCCACCGGCCGCAAGCCGCACCGCGTGCCGGTGTGGTTTATGCGTCAAGCCGGCCGATCGCTACCGGAATACCGCGCCCTGCGAACGCAGCACAGCATGATGGCGGCCTGCTTCGACGCCGAACTGATCGCCGAGATCACCCTGCAGCCGATACGCCGTCATGATGTCGACGCCGCGATCTTGTTCTCCGATATCGTGGTCCCGCTGCGCGGCGCCGGCGTCGACTTGGACATCGTTCCCGACGTTGGACCGGTAATCGCGGCGCCGGTGCGCACTGCCGCCGATATCGATGCATTGAAGCCGCTTGAGCCGCAAGGTGTTCAGCCGGTGTCGGATGCGGTCTCGCTGCTCGTGCAAGCCTTGGGCGATGTTCCGCTGATCGGGTTCGCCGGGGCACCGTTCACGCTGGCGTCTTATCTGGTGGAGGGCGGTCCGAGCCGCCACCACGCTCGCACCAAGGCGATGATGCTGGCCGAACCGGCCTGCTGGCATGCGCTGATGGAAAAGCTGACTGACCTCACCATCGAGTTTCTTCGGGTCCAGCTCGACGCCGGGGTGGATGCGATCCAGGTGTTCGACTCGTGGGCGGGCGCACTGTCGCTCGCCGCCTACCGTCGATACGTGCTGCCGCACAGCGCGCGGGTCTTCGGCACGCTGGCCGACCGCGGCGTCGCGATGACGCACTTCGGGGTCGGCACCGCCGAACTGCTCGGCGCCATGTCGGAGGCGGGTGCGACCGTCGTCGGCGTCGATTGGCGAACCTCGCTAACCGAGGCCACCGCCCGGATCGAGACCGGGGCGGCGCTGCAGGGCAACCTCGATCCGGCGGTG
>DASQSQ010000584.1:0-2187 GCA_035642315.1 Mycobacterium sp. | reverse complement strand
TGCTGCTCGCGGTCGAACTTGCCTATGCCCGCAGCCGACGCGCCGACCGTGAGTTGGTGAGCGCCGGATCGGTCCCCGCCGACAGCGCGACGCCGGGCGTCGGGCTGTCGGCGCCGAGGCGGCCGTTCGACGAACGCGTCGGGCGGGCCGGGCTGATCCTGGTCTATGCGGGCATCGGCCTGTTGCTGCTGTGCATTGTGTTGCGCGGGCTGGCCACCGTGCGGGTGCCGTGGGGCAACATGTACGAGTTCATCAACCTGACCTGCTTTTGCGGCCTGGTTGCAGGCGCGATTGTGTTGCGCCGACCGCAGTACCGTCCGCTGTGGGTTTTCCTGCTGCTGCCGGTGCTGATTTTGCTGACGGTGTCCGGCCGTTGGCTCTACACCAACGCGGCGCCGGTGATGCCGGCACTGCAGTCGTACTGGCTGCCCATCCACGTATCGGTGGTCAGCCTGGGCTCGGGGGTGTTCCTCGTCGCGGGGGTGGCCAGCATCCTGTTCCTGCTGCGGACGTCCCGGCTGGGTGAGCAGGAGACGCCCGGCACGTTTGCCCGGATGGTGCAGCGGCTGCCCGACGCGCAGACGCTGGATCGGATCGCCTACCGGACGACGATCTTCGCCTTCCCGGTGTTCGGCTTCGGCGTGATCTTCGGCGCAATCTGGGCCGAGCAGGCCTGGGGCCGGTATTGGGGCTGGGACCCCAAGGAGACGGTCGCGTTCATTGCCTGGGTGGTTTACGCCGCCTACCTGCATGCTCGGTCGACGGCCGGCTGGCGAGACAGGAAGGCGGCCTGGATCAACGTGGTCGGTTTTGTGGCCATGGTGTTCAACCTGTTCTTCGTCAACCTGGTGACGGTTGGCCTGCACTCCTATGCTGGAGTGGGCTAGACCGAGATCGCGGGGCGCCAATCGGCGCTGCGATATGTTCGGTAACAGGACCGATCGTCAACAAGCGACCCGAGTGTTGCAACAAGGGGAAAGTTCACGTGTCTGACCACCCGACGCAAAGTGCGAACGCGGGGGTATCGCATGGTCGCGAAGACCATCCGACAACCGACCTGCGGCCGCCGCCACCTCCGCCGGCCAACGAGCCGCCGACCACGGCGTTTGCCGGGTTCCGCACCGAGCGGCGCTTCAGCGAGGCGGTGACGCGGGGCGTGCCGCCCCCGGAGACCCGCATCGAACCGCGGGCGTGGGCAGCCACGCCGCACAAGGGACTTCCGCAGGTCGTCGATTCGCCGTCGCAGACCTCCAGCGGCTTTTATCGGGGACAGCCGCCCGGCGCACCGACCAACACCGGTCAGCGGCCGGCCGTGCATCCGTCGCCGTATCCGGAGCTGTCCACCAGCACCCTGCTGCGCCAGGTCAAGCCGCCGCCGACGGAGGGCTGGCGTCGGTGGCTGTACGTCTTGTCCGGACAGCTGATCAACGTGGGCGAAAGTCCACGGATCTTGCGCTACAACGACCTCATCGTGCAGGTCAACAGGCCGCTGCGGGGTTGCTATCGGATCGCGATGCTGTCGCTGAAGGGCGGCGTCGGCAAAACCACCATCACCGCCACGCTGGGCGCGACCTTCGCGTCGATCCGCGGAGACCGGGTGGTCGCCGTGGACGCCAACCCCGATCGCGGCACGCTGAGCCAGAAGGTGCCGCTGGAGACACCGGCCACCGTGCGCCACCTGTTGCGCGACGCCGAGGGCATCGATCGCTACAGCGATGTCCGCAGCTACACCTCGCAGGGTCCGAGCCGGCTGGAAGTGCTTGCCTCGGAAAGCGACCCGGCGATGTCCGAGGCGTTCAGCGCCGAGGACTACGCCCAGACGCTGGAAATCCTGGAGCGCTTCTACGGCCTGGTGCTCACCGACTGTGGGACCGGCCTGCTGCATTCGGCGATGACGTCGGTGCTGGAGAAGGCCGACGCGCTGATCGTAGTCAGCTCGGGATCGATCGACGGCGCGCGCAGCGCCTCAGCGACGCTGGACTGGCTCGACGCCCATGGTCACGAGGAGTTGGTCCGCAACTCGATCGCGGTGATCAATGCGGTCCGGCCTCGCTCCGGCAAGGTCGACATGCAAAAGGTGGTCGATCACTTCTCGCGGCGCTGCCGCGCGGTGCGTCTGGTGCCGTTCGATCCGCATCTCGAGGAGGGTGCGGAGATCAACCTGGATCGGCTGAAGCGGGAAACACG
>DASQSQ010000583.1:0-5799 GCA_035642315.1 Mycobacterium sp. | reverse complement strand
GCTCCGGTTGACCGGCGACGCGAGCCAGGCCGAGGACGTCGTCCAGGAGACGCTGTTGCGGGCATGGCAGCATCCGGAAGTCATCGGCGACACCGAGAGGTCGCCGCGGGCGTGGCTGTTCACCGTGGCTCGCAACATGATCATCGACGATCGACGCAGTGCACGGCACCGGAATGTGGTCGGTTCGCTCGACGAAGAAGGGGCGCCTGAGCAGTCCACTCCGGACGAGACGAACGCGGCGCTGGATAGGTTGCTGATCGCTGACGCGATGGCGCAACTATCCGCCGAGCATCGGGCCGTGATCGAGCGGTCCTACTACCGCGGATGGACCACATCGCAGATTGCTGCAGATCTTGATATCGCCGAAGGAACGGTGAAGTCGCGACTGCATTACGCCATGCGGGCGCTGCGGCTGACATTGCAAGAAATGGGCGTGACACGATGACACTGGCGGGTCAGTCGTCGCGCGCCTATCGGGGCGCTTCGCCGCACCAGCGTGTCGAGCAGCGCCGCGCGCAGTTAGTCGACGCCGGGGTGGACATCTTCGGGACCATCGGCTACCGCGCGGCCACCATCGACCACATCTGCGCGCGGGCCGGGTTGTCCAAGCGCTACTTCTACGAATCATTCCCCGACAGCGAGGCACTGCTGCTCGCCTGCTACGAGCGGTGCACCAACGAGTTCATCGACGCAATGGTCACCGCCGTCACCGAAGCGCCCGCAACCATTGAGGCCCAGCTCCGCGCCGCGCTCGTCGGCTTTTTCAGCGCAATCGATGCCGACCAACGCGGTGCGAGGATCTTCCTCCTGGAAGTCCTCGGTGTCAGCACCGCCGTCGATGAGGCTTATGCGGCGCAATTCAACACAGCCGCCAGCTCCATCAAAGCACTCGCCGGCGACGCCTTCTCCACCAGCAGATTGCCGAAGCCCCAATTGGACGTCATCGCACAAGGAATCTTCGGGGCGATCCTTACAGTTGCCACGCAGTGGCTTCTCGATCATCGCCGACGCCCTCGTGCACAACTCATCGACGCAACCTATGTGCTCATCCTCGCGGTCCTTGACCAGCTACCACATGCGCGATAGTGACACATTGCCGTTCTAGATGCGGTCGCGCGCCCGGTCGGCCGACATCGCCGACGAGAACAACAACCGCAGTCTGGTCAATCAGATGGGCGCCTATACCTACCAGGTGAACGCGGCGGCGGGTCTGGTTGGCGTGGTCATAGCTGTGCAACCTTTCGAGTTGCGGGGTTAGCTAGTTCCCAAGATAACCACCCGCACAGCGCTACCGAATTCCAGCATTTCAGCAGGTCAGTGCACAGCGCTAGCTAGTTTAGAATGGTCAGTTCCTTGGGGAACTGAGTCAGCAATTCCGGGTGCTTCCCAGCAGTCTTGTCGGCCACGACCAGCGTGTCCTCGATGCGGACGCCGCCGCGGCCGGGCAAATAGACACCGGGCTCCACAGTCACCACGGAGTCCGCCAGTAGTGTACCGGCGGCGGTGGCGTTGATCCCCGGCGCTTCATGGATCTGCAGCCCCACCCCGTGGCCGAGGCCATGGCCGAAGTGCTCGCCGTGCCCGGCGTCGACGATCACCCCGCGAGCCGCACAGTCCACGTCGGCCAGGCTCACGCCGGCCTGCAGCGCATCACGCCCGGCTTGCTGCGCGACGCTGACCAACTGGTAGATCTCACGCTGCCAATCGGCCGCCTTGCCCAGCACGAACGTCCGCGTCATGTCGGAGTGATACCCGCCGACCAGCGCACCGAAGTCGATCTTCACGAAGTCGCCGGCGGCCAGCACCGCATCGGTAGGCCGATGATGCGGAATCGCCGAATTCGGCCCGCTGGCCACGATCGTCTCGAAAGAGACGCCGTCGGCGTGGTGGTCGAGCATTAACGCCTCCAGTTCGCGACCCACCTCGCGTTCGGTCCGGCCGGGCCGCAGTCCGCCGCGGGCCACCAGGTCGGTCAGCGCGGCGTCGGCCGCCTCACACGCCAACCGCAGCAGCGCAACCTCGCCGGCGTCCTTGATCTCGCGCAGCGCTTCGACCGTCTGCGAGGCGCGGACCAGTTCGGTGATCCCGACCTCCTCTACTTCGCGAGCCAGGGCGTCGAACCCGTCCACGGTGACCACATGGCTTTCGAAGCCCAGTCGCCGTGCGCCGGCGGACGCGGCCCGCCCGGCCAGGTAACGCGCACACGCCCGCTCGATGGCCACCTCCAAGTCCGGCGCCTGCTGAGCGGCCTGGGTCCGGTAGCGCCCGTCGGTTGCCAGCACCGGCGGCACGTCGTCGGCGAACACCAGCAGAGCCGCGTTCGACCCGGTGAAACCGGACAGGTAGCGCACGTTGATCAGGTCTGTGACCAGCATCGCGTCCAGTTCGGTCGCATGCAGCCGCGCACCGAGCGCGGCTCGCCGCTGGGAATGCGACACGCCAGTTGACGCTACTCGCTACGCTGTGGCCTCATGAATTACTGGATGCTGCGCGGTCTGGTCTTCGGTGCTGCGATGGTCGTCGTTCGGCTTTTCCAGGGAACGCTGATCGATGTGTGGCAGACGCAGGCCGCGCTGATCAGCATTGTGCTGCTGCTTCTGTTCCTGGCCGGTGTGATCTTTTGGGGGGTCAGAGATGGCCGCGCCGACGCGGCGAATAACCCGGACCCCGATCGCCGCGCCGATCTGGCGATGACGTGGCTGTTGGCCGGCCTGGTGGCCGGGGTGGTCAGCGGTGCGGTGACGTGGCTGATCGGTGTGTTCTACAAGTCGTTGTACACCGGTGGCCTGATCAACGAGCTGACCGTATTCGCCGCCTTCACCGCGCTGCTGGTGTTTCTGGGCGGTATTACCGGGGTGACGGTTGGCCGGTTCTTGATCGACCGCTCGGGCGCCTACACACCGCAGCGCGCCGGGGGCGGTGAGGAAGACCGCGCCGACACCGACGTGTTCGCTGCAGTGCGCTCCGATGAGGCCGCCGCCGCTGAGGGTGGCGCCCGGCCGGAGGAGCAGCCGTCGGCGGTGGCAACGGCGGAGCGCGAGGAGCACGGCTCCCCTGAGGCTTACAGCGAAGAGCCCGCCTACAGCGAAGAGCCCGCCTACAGCGAGGAAAAGACTCAGAAGATTGCTTGGCCCCCCAAGGCAGAGCACACCGAGGAACTGCCTACCGAGGAGCACACCAAGCCGGCGGCCAAACAGGACGAAGACTAGCGGTCGACGCCGGCCAAATAGCGCAGGGCCAGCAGGTAACCCTGCACACCGAGCCCCGCAATCACCCCGGTCGCGATCGGGCTCAAGTACGAGTGATGCCGAAACTCCTCGCGCGCATAGACATTGGAGATGTGCACCTCGATCAGGGGCGCGCTCAGCTCCGTGCAAGCGTCTCGCAGCGCCACCGATGTGTGCGTCAGTCCACCGGCGTTGAGGATCACCGGTTCTCCGGCGTCGGCGGCCAGATGAATCCAGTCCAGTAGCTGAGACTCGCTGTCGCTTTGCCGCACAACAACTTTCAATCCCAGCTCGGCGGCCTCGCGTTCGATCATCGCGACCAGGTCGTCGTGGGTGGTGTCGCCGTAGACCTCGGGTTCGCGCCGGCCCAGCCGACCGAGGTTTGGCCCATTGATCACATTGATGGTCGCCGGCGTCATCGGATACCCACCTCCGCATAGGCCGCGGTCAGCAGCGCCGGGTCCGGCCCCTCCAACCGGCCCGGTTTGGCCAGTCCGTCGAGTACCACGAATCGCAGCACGCCGGAGCGGGTCTTCTTGTCGCCGGCCATGTACTCCAGCAGTTCAGGGAAGGCGTCGGCGTCGTAGCCGACCGGCAAGCCCAGCGATGCCAGGATGCTGCGATGGCGTTCGGCGGTGGCATCGTCGAGCCGGCCCGCCAGCCGGCCCAGCTCGGCGGCGAACACCAAACCCACCGAAACCGCGGCGCCGTGGCGCCATTGGTAGCCTTCCCGGCGCTCGATCGCGTGGCCCAATGTGTGCCCGTAGTTGAGGATTTCGCGCAGCTGCGACTCCTTCTCGTCGGCGGCGACGACCTCGGCCTTGACGGTGATCGCGCGCCGGATCAGCTCCGGCAGCACGTCACCGCACGGGTCCAACGCCGCCTGTGGGTCCGCCTCGATCCGATCCAGGATCACCGGGTCGGCGATGAAACCCGCCTTGACCACTTCGGCCATACCGGCCGCGATTTCGTTGCCCGGCAACGTCTGCAAGGTCGCCAGGTCGACCAGCACGGCGATCGGCTGGTGAAACGCACCGACGAGGTTTTTGCCGGCCTGGGTGTTGATACCGGTCTTGCCGCCGACCGCCGCGTCGACCATGCCCAGCAACGTGGTGGGCACGTGCACAATCGACACACCCCTCAGCCACGTCGCCGCGGCGAAGCCGGCGACGTCGGTGGCGGCCCCGCCGCCCAGGCTGACCAAAGCGTCCTTGCGGCCAACGCCGATGCGGCCCAGCACTTCCCAGATGAAACCGACGACGGCCAAGTCCTTACCGGCTTCGGCGTCAGGGATTTCGATGCGATGCGCGTCAATACCCTTGTCCGCCAATCGGGCCCGGATGTCTTCGGCGGTCTGCGCCAGGACCGGCTGATGCAGGATCGCGACGCGGTTCCGACCGGCGAGCAGCTCGTCGAGTTCGTCCAGCAGGCCGGTGCCGATCACCACCGGGTACGGCGGGTCGACGGCCACCTGCACGGTGACCGGGATGTCGGGGTCGGTCATTTGCCGGCCTCAGCGCGACGGGCGGCGGCCAGTGCCGCCGGCGTGGCAGGAGTGGGCGGCGGCCCGGGTCGGGACTCGGTTTCGGTTGGGGTCAGCGAGGATGGCGCACGACGCCAGGGCGGACGGCGGCGACCGCGGGGGCCGCAGGGTTGCGGGTCTTGCAGCCGCGACACGATGTAGCGGACGACGGCGCCGGGATTGCGACGGTTGGTGTTGACCCGGATAGTGGCGACTTGCCGGTACAGCGGGACGCGCTGCGACATCAGCGCGCGGTACTTCTCGGCCCGGTCCGGGCCGGCCAGCAGCGGCCGCACCGTGCTGCCGCCGGTGCGCCGAACCCCCTCGGTGGCGCTGATCTCCAAGAAAACGACGGTGTGGCCGGCCAGCGCGGCCCGCACCCCGGCACTGGTGACCGCGCCGCCGCCGAGCGACAGCACGCCGTCATGCTCGGCCAACGCCGTGCGTACCACCTCTTCCTCGATGCGACGGAACTCCTTTTCCCCGTCGGCGGCGAAAATGTCGGCGATGCGGCGTCCGGTCTGTTGTTCGATCGCCACGTCGGTGTCGAGCATCGTGACGTTGAGCGCCCTGGCCAGCCGTCGCCCGATCGTGGACTTGCCCGATCCGGGCAGTCCAACCAGTACGGCCTTGGGCGCCAAGAGCTGTCACCCTCCTATCGAAAAGGTCCGGACTTCGGCGGCCGGTTCACGCTCGGCGACCGAACGCAGGTAGGCCTCGACGTTGCGGCGGGTCTCGGCCAGCGAATCGCCGCCGAATTTCTGCAGCGCCGCGCGGGCCAGGACCAGCGCAACCATGGTTTCGACCACCACACCGGCGGCCGGTACCGCGCAGACGTCGGAGCGCTGGTTGATCGCCACGGCTTCGTCGCCGGTCGCCATGTCAACGGTGGCCAGCGCCCGCGGCACAGTGGAGATCGGCTTCATCGCCGCCCGCACTCGCAGCGGCTGGCCGTTGGTCATGCCGCCTTCCAGGCCGCCGGCCCGGTTGGTCGAGCGGACGACACCGTCGGGCCCCGGGTACATCTCGTCGTGGGCGCGGCTGCCGCGC
>DASQSQ010000582.1:0-5839 GCA_035642315.1 Mycobacterium sp. | reverse complement strand
TGGATCGGGTGCGGATCATTCAGGGCACACTGACCGGACTCGACCTGGCCACCCGAACCGTCTCTGGTCAGCGTGACGACGGTGGGACATTCGCCGAGGGGTATGACGCGCTGGTCATCGCCACCGGAGTCAGCAACGGCTTCTGGCGCCGGCCGACCATGCAGTCGGCCGCGGAGATCGCCGCCGACCTCGGTGCCGCACACGATCGGATGGCTGCGGCCGAATCGGTGATCGTCGTGGGCGGCGGCGCGGCGGCGGTCACCAGCGCCGTCAATCTGGCAACCACCTGGCCCGACAAGCGAATCGACCTCTACTTTCCCGGCGACCGGGCTCTGGGCGAGTACCACCCGCGGATTTGGCAACGCATCCACGGGCGGCTCACCGATCTCGGTGTGGGGCTGCACCCGGGACACCGCGCCGCGCTGGAGCACGGCTTTGTCGGCGACGAGATCACCAACGGTCCCGTCCACTGGAGCACGGGACAACCCTCGGCTTCGGCCGACGCAGTCCTCTGGGCGATAGGGCGAGTCCAACCCAACACCGACTGGCTGCCGCCGGAGCTGCTCGATGAGCACGGCTTCGTCCGTGTGACAAACGAGCTGCGGGTGCCCGGTCACCCGGGTGTGTTCGCAGTTGGGGATGTCGCCGCCAGCGATCCGTTGCGCAGCTCCGCCCGCAACCGCGGAGACGCCCTGGTAGCGCACAACGTCCTCGCCGAGCTTGCCGGTGGCCGCACTCGCACCTACCGCGCGCCGGGTCGACGCTGGGGTTCGCTGCTGGGTATACAGCGCGACGGTTTGGAAGTATTTCTCCCAACCGGGCATGCGTTCCGCTTACCGTCCTGGTCGGTCGAACGGATCGTCATGCCGATGGTCGTGCGGCGGGGCATGTACGGCGGAGTGCGCGAAAACCACCCACTGGTGAGATGAGCCGCGACGTCAGCCGCGTTTACCCCGCACCCATTGAAAAGTGCCGATGGTCTTGGTCCGCACGCTGACGAAGCCGTGCTCCTCGAGGAAGTCGCCGATTTCGTCGTCGCCGAATACATAAGCCCCGCCGTTGGGCAGCCTCCGCCACAGCTCCGGAGCTCCCCGGACGATGGGCACCATTACCGCCAGACGTCCGCCGGGTCGCAGCACCCGGGAGATCTCGGCCAGCGCGGCGAACGGGTCTGGTATCAGCTGAAGTACGGCGATCGAGACGACGGCATCGACGGTCTGGTCGCGCAACGGCAGACGCTGGGCATCGGCCCGCAGAAAGCCGACCTGTGGGCCGGCCTCGGCGCGCACCGCGCGCGCCAGCATCGGCTCGGAGATGTCGACACCCAGAGCGAGCCCGTCGGGTCCTGCCTCGCGAGCCAGCGACCCGGTGATCGAACCGGGCCCGGCGCCTACGTCCAGGGCGATCCCGCCCTGTGGGATGTTCAACCATTCGATGGGGTGCTGCAGTGATGAAAGAAACCTGCGCGACAGGGCCTGCGCGTTGTCGTACAGCATCGACCCGATCGACGATGCCCACACCGCCTGGATGGGACCGGTGTTCTTGGCCGGGCCCTCGTCGTCGGCTGCTGAACCGCCCAACAGGTCCAGGTAACCCTTGCTCACGTCGGGTTCGGTCGGTGGTTCGCTGAGCAGGCCCAGCGCCCGTTCCAGGGCAGGAGACAACGTCGTGTCAACGGTGGTCATCAGCGCCATTCCTCCATGAAATGTCAAGTTCTACAGGCGTTTACGAAACCGAAGCCGCAAATTTTTCGACGGCCCGTTCCTGTTCGCAGCCTACGCCGGGCGGTCGCATGCTTCCAGTTCGAGACGCAACGTTAGTCTCAGCTTGACGAAGGAGAGCACAGTGACGACAGCGTGGTCGCCGAGCCGACTGGGCAACCTGACCGGTAAACGCATCATCGTGACCGGGGCCACCAACGGGGTGGGCTTGGGAACCGCACGCCTTCTGGTGCGCGCGGGCGCACACGTGATCCTGGCCGTTCGCAACACCGAGTTGGGCGCCCAGCGAGCCGCCGAGATCGGCGGCTCAACATCGATCGCCAAACTCGATCTCGCCGACCTGTCCTCAGTGCGCGCATTCCCCGAGCGGATCGACGGCGACGTTGACATCTTGATCAACAACGCCGGGGCAGTCGTCCAGCACCGCACGGACACCGTCGACGGCTTTGAAATGACAATGGGCACAAACTTTTTGGGCCCGTTCGCGTTGACCAACCTGCTGTTGGGGCGGGTGCGCTCGCAGATCATCAACGTCGGATCCGACGCCCACAAATCGGCCACACTGCGCCTCGACGACATGCACCTGCGCTCGCACAAGTGGGCGGCGTATCCGGCATACGCGCGCTCCAAACTTGCGGTGATGCTCTGGGGACTCGAACTCGACCGCCGGTTGCGGGCGGCGCAGTCGCCCGTCACAACCCAGCTCACGCACCCAGGTTGGGTGTCATCGAATCTTTCTCAGGTGTCCGACAAGCCACTGATGACGAATTTCCATCGAGTGGTGACGTTGTTGGCCAACCGGTTCGGCAACGACATCGAAGAAGGCGCCGCGCCGACACTGTACTGCATTAGCGAGCCCATTCCACCGGGCAGCTATGTGGGCATCGACGGCCGCCTCGGCCTCAAGGGCGGTCCGGTGCTGGCTGGCCGGTCCGCGCTCGCGTGCGATTACGAGACGGCCGCGAAGGTATTCGAATTCGGCGAAAAGGAAACCGCGACAAGCCTGCCCGTGTAGCTATACGGGCGTCGCGAAAATTGCCACGGCGTCGCCGCCAACCGATACGCCGGCAGGGCCGATTCGTTCGATCAGCCGGGAGCGGAGTTCGGTGGCCTTATCGGCGGCAAGTATCAATTGGTGGGAGAACGTGAACGCGATGTCGACCCATTGCTGTGCGGTGTAATGCAGGTCGTGCGGATATTTCCGCTGGCTGACAGTGAACCCGGCGGCGGTGATCATGTCGACGATCTCGTCGGGATTGCCGTCGCCCCTGCGGGTTTCGACGTCCATGTAATCCCGGTAGATCGTTTCGAATTCAGCACGCGTCGGATTGGTCGGCCGCAAGCGGTTCCAGATCAGCGCCAGCTTCCCGCCGTCGTTGAGGATGCCCCGTATCTTGGGCAGCGCGACCGCCGGATCGACCCAGTGGAACGACGCGGCGAAGACGACGCGGTCGAACCGACGCCCCGCGGGCTCCCAGTCCTCGAAGGTCGCGAGTTCAACGGGAATGCCTTTCGCCTGCGCGACGGCGGCCATGCGGGTATCGGGTTCGACGGCGAGGACGTCGGCGCCACGCTCGATCATCTGCATCGAGGCTATTCCAGTGCCGGCACCCGCCTCGAGGATTCGGTGCGCGCCGGGCGCCAGCACGTCGTTGATCAATTGGGCGGGATAGCGCGGACGAAATGTGTCGTAGTTGTGCGCCGCACCACCAAATGAGTTGGCGCGCTCGCGATTAGTGAAAAGGTTCAGTCGCGGTGGCATGCTACCGAGCGTATCGGGGCAATATGGGAACCCGCTGTGAAGTGATGGCGGTGCGGCTCACTAGCGCTTGACGGTCGCGAGCGCTCGCTCGAGAGCGCACAGCCGCCACTGGCCCGGCACGCCCTTCAGGTCGTGCTCGCCGCGATCGGCGAACCGGTGCCGGGAGCCGGTGACGATGTCGCGCACCGTCGAGGACACCAGCACCTCGCTCGGCCCGGCCAGCGCTGCGACGCGCGCGCCGATGTGCACGGCCATCCCGGCGACATCGTCACCGCGCACTTCGACCTCGCCGGCGTGAATACCCACCCGAATCTCGATGCCCAGCACCCGGATCGCGTCGACAAGGGAGTCGGCGCACGCGATCGCGGCGCTCGGGCTGGGGAACGACGCGACGAATCCGTCACCGGCGGTGTTCACCTCGAAACCGCCGAACCGTTCGAGTTCGTGACGCACCATGGTGTCGTGGTTGTCCAGTAGGTTCCGCCAGCGGCCGTCGCCGAGCAGGGCGGCGCGCTCGGTCGAGCCGACAATGTCGGTGAACATGATTGTGGTGAGGACCCGATCGGCGGCGAAGCCGCCTCGCACGCCGGTGACGAATTCCTCGATCTCGTCGAGCATCGGCGCGGTATCGCCGACCCAATAGAGAGCATCCGCGCCAGGCAGCTCGACAAAGTGCGCCCCGGCGATGTGCTCGGCGATGTAACGGCCGTTGTCGCTTGGACAGAACTCACAGGTCTCGCGGTGCACGACCAGCGTCGGTGCGGTGATACGTGCCAGCGTGTCGCGGACATCGGTGTGCCTGACGGTCAAGATGATCGCGCGGGCCATGCTGGGTGAGGCGGCCCGGTTGCCGGCCATGTCCCACCATGCCCGGAACGCGTGGTCGTCGACCATGCTCGGAGCGATGAAGCCGAGCATGTCGAAGCCCTGGTCGACGGCGTCGGGTTCCATCGCGACGGTCGTGTAGGGGTCCTCCTCGACGATTTCGAACCCCATGGGGTAGTCGGGAGCACGCAGCGTCCGGGCCGCGCCGTTGATGATCACCAGGTTGCTCACGCGCTCGGGATAGTCGGCCGCGAGAATGAGTCCGGTCATTGAGGCGAACCCGGGAGCGAGAATCGTCGCCCGCTCGCATCCGATCGCATCCATGACAGCGATGACGTCTTTCGCCCAGAACTTCGGCCCGATCACGTCCTGCGACACGCGCGACGACATGCCGACCCCGCGCTGGTCGAGCCGGATTACCCGGCTGAAGGACGCCAGCCGCCGGTGAAAACGGTACATCGACGGCTCGGCGTCGATCGTGTCGATCGGGATGGACGGCCCCGGCAGCACCAGCATGTCGGTCGGCCCATCGCCTAATACCTGGTAGGCGATGTCGACCTCGCCGCAACTGGCGTAGCGAGTCCGCGGAAACTGCGCCACCGTTACAGGTTAGTTCAGCGCACCGACATGATTATCAGGTCGTCACCCGACGGGTATGCAGGTATCAGACAGACGAGAAGGAGAGCGCCATGCAGATGACCGGCAACACGATCCTGGTGACCGGTGGTGGCACCGGGATCGGCCGTGGCCTGGCCGAGTCATTGCACGGGTTGGGCAACCAGGTCGTCATCGCGGGGCGGCGCCTCGAACCGCTTCGGGCGGTGGTCGAGGCCAACCCGGGTATCCAGTACCTGTCGTTGGATCAGGGCGACGCCGCCGACATCCGGCGATTCGCGATCGAGCTCTCCGACAAGTATCCGGAGCTCAACGTCCTGGTCAACAACGCGGGCATTCAGCGCGTCGAGGACCTGAAAAGCGGTGGCCCCGGTACGGCCGAGCTAAGCGTCGCCATCAATCTGCTGGGCCCCATCCGGCTCACCGCGGCACTGCTGCACTTGCTGCTGGGCAAGCCACATGCGGCGATTCTCAACGTCACGTCCGGGCTGGCGTTCATGCCGAGCGCGCTCACGCCGACGTACTGCGCCAGCAAGGCTGCGCTGCACTCCTACACCCAGTCGCTGCGCTATCAGCTGCGCGAGACCCACGTCCAGGTAGTCGAAATCATTCCGCCGATGGTGCAGACCGCGCTGCAGGGCGACCGCGGATTCGACCCCAGGGGAATGCCGTTGGACGAATACATCAGCGAGACCATGGCGCTGTTGGAATCCCAGCCGGATGCTGAGGAGATCATCGTGGACCGGGTCAAGGGATTTCGGTTCGCCGAGCGAGATGGGAGATACGACGACGTCTACCCCGCGTTCAACCAGAACATGACCGCGGCGCTGGGCGAGTAAGGGCGGACAGCGATGCGGGTGTTGATGGTGGGGGCAACCGGGCGTCATGCGCACTGGGTACTGCGCGAGCTGACCCG
>DASQSQ010000581.1:0-4647 GCA_035642315.1 Mycobacterium sp. | reverse complement strand
TCACCGGACACCACCGTGGACGACGGTCCATTGACCGCGCAAACTTCCAGCCAGCCGGGTGTTTCGCCGATCGCCGCCTGGGCCTCGTCGGCGCCGACACCAAGCACCGCCATGGCGTATCGACCGGTCAACCGGTCGACGACCGCCGCACGCGCACCGACCAAAGCGACCGCATCGAACAACTCGATCGTTCCAGCGACGTACGCCGCTGCAACCTCGCCGAGGCTGTGCCCCACGGTGATGTCGGGAAGCCTTCCGTGGAATCGCCACTCGGCAGCCAAACTGACCGCGTGGATGAACTGCGCTCCCTGGATCTCGGCACGCGACCAGTTGTGCTCCCGCTCCCCGATCAGGTACGGCAGCGGAGACGGCAGTCCGGCCTCGATGAACGCCTGGGCGCATCGGTCAGCCTCCGACCGGTAGGCCGGCAGCTGTCGGTAAGCATCTGCGCCCATCGATGGCCATTGGTTGCCCTGGCCGGGAAATACGAATGCGATACGCGGCCCAACGCTTTTCGACGACCGCGTCACCAGCGGGTGCTCGCCGCCGTGAGCCAGCGCGGACAGCGCGGCCACGAGTTCACCGCGATCCGCGGCCCGCACGACCGCACGGTGCCGCCGCACCCGTCGCAAGCGCAGCAGGGTGGACGCGACAGCCAGCGTTGGATCGTTGTCCCCGGCGGCGCGGTCCAGGTAGTCCAGGATCGCCCGGGCGTCCTGACTGATCAGCGTTTCGTCATGCGCCGAGAGCAGCACCGGCACACGGCCGTCGGGCAGCGGATACGGGGGCATCACGCGACCTCGGGAAGGGAAACGATCACATGCGCATTGGTGCCGGCGATGCCGAAGGCTGAGGTGGCCGCGATCCGTTGCCCGGCGACGGCGGGCCACGGCGTCAAACTCCTCGCAAGACGCAAACCCTGGCTGTCCCAGTCGATCTCATGACTCGGCTGTGCCGCGTGCAAAGTCGGCGGTACGGCGCCGTGCTCGGCGGCCACCAGAACCTTGGCCAGCCCCAGCGCGCCGCTGGCCGCCAAGGCGTGACCGACATTGGATTTCACCGAACCCAACAGAGCCCCGCCACCGGGTGCTGTGTCGCCGTACGTTTTTGCCAGCGACTGCAATTCGGTGCGGTCGCCGAGCCGGGTACCGGTGCCATGTCCCTCGATCATCCCGACCTCTGCAGGCCGAATCCCGGCCTGGGTGATGGCACGCTGGAACAGACGGATCTGCGCGTCGCCGCTGGGCGCGCTGAGTCCGGCACTGCGGCCGTCCTGGTTGACGGCGCTGGCCCGGACCTCCGCCAGGATATGCCGGCCAGCGCTCAACGCGGATGATTTGCGTTGCAGCACAAACATCGCGGCCCCCTCGGCCCAGACCGTGCCGCTGGCCTGCGCACTATAAGGACGGCAATGTCCATCGTCGGAGAGCGCGTGCTGTTTGGAGAATTCGACGAAGAACCCGGGCGAGCCCAGCACGTTGACTCCACCGGTCAGTGCCAAGTCGCAGTCGCCGGTCTGCACCGAGCGCACGGCGACGTGAAATGCCGCCAGCGCGGACGCGCACGACGAGTCCACGGTGAGCGCCGGGCCGGTCAGCCCCAGTGTGTAGGCGATCCGCCCGGAGATCACGCTGAGGGCGGTCCCGGCGAGCAGATGACCGCTGTGCCGGGAAAATTCGGTCATCTGAGGTCCATATCCGGTCGCGGAGGCGCCGACAAAGCAGCCCACGTCGTGGCCGGCCAGATCGTCGGGATTGATACCGCTGTTTTCCAGCGCACGCCAGGACACCCGAAGCGCGACACGTTGCTGAGGATCCATCGCGACGGCCTCACGCGGCGAAATGCCGAAGAACTCCGGATCGAAAGTCGTCGCACCGGTTAGGAATCCACCGCAATCGTGGATTTCCTTGAAACCGCTGCGCCGCGATCCTGCCAGCAGCTCACGGACCTGCCAACCTCGATCGGTGGGAAACGGCCGCAGTGCCTCGCGGCCGTGGGACAGCAGTTCCCAGTAACCCTCGGCGGTGTCGATGCCGCCGGGCGCCTCCACGGCCATCCCGACGATCACCACCGGCTCGGCGGCGACGGTGATTCCGTCGTCAGGCATCGGCGTTCACCTGCGCGGCGACGGCGTCGATGTGCTCGTTGAGATAGAAATGCCCGCCGTCGTACAAGAACACCTCGAAGGCTCCCGCGGTGTGAGTTTCCCAGAGCCGCAACGCCGCTGCGTCCACCCGTTCGTCGTCGCGCGCGCCCAATACGCAAATATCCGCACGAATGCGAACGCCGGGAGCGCAGGCGTAACGATTGATCGCTTGGTAGTCCGCTCGCACCGCTGCGGTGATCAGTTCCGCAAACTCTTCATCGGCAAGCAAATCGGGATCGGTCGCACCCAGGTCGGCGATATCGGCAAGCAGTGCATCGTCGGTGGTCGGTAGCTGTGGCATGCCGGCAATAGCGCTCGGCGCCGGACCGGCGGACACCCACAGCCGCTGCACCGCGACATTGCGGGATTCGGCGATCCGGGCGAACTCGAAGGCAACGATTGCACCCATGCTGTGCCCGAAAAGCCGAAGCGGCGCTGCACCATTCCACGGCCCGGACTCGAACAAGCCAAGAGCAAGCTCGTGAACCGTCTCCGGGGCAGGCTCGCGTAACCGTTCTGCGCGTTGCGGATACTGGACGATGTAGGTGTCGCCACCTGCGGCCAGCGCGGTCGCTAAGCTGCGGTAACCCGCAGCTGCCGCCCCGGCATGCGGAAATACCACCGTCGCCCCGGTACTACGCTTCCCGTCTCGCCCTGGCACCAGCTTGACCCAGGGCGCGAAAGCATTCTGCGCTGTTGCCAGATTATTGAAAGTCATCGCAAGGCTTCGGACTTTGCGATCGCCGACGCTACCTGGGCAGCCTCCATGTGGATAACCTCCAGATATAGTTCGGCAACCTGGTCGAGCCGCCCGGGTTCGCGTTCCCGACGCCCAAGCAGGCCGGCGAGATTCGCAACGGTTCGGGCGGCGAAGATGTCTGCGACCATGACGTCGGGGGCGTCCAGCCACGCCCGGATGCGAGCGACGGTCTGAGTCGCCAGCACCGAATCTCCCCCGAGGGCGAAGAAGTCATCGTCAACACCGACCGTCTCCACACCGAGGACATCGCCCACGATCGCGGCAAGAGCCGATTGCAGCGGCGTCGACGGGGCCCGGTGGCCCGGCTGAGCCAGGCCGGTGACCGCGACGGCCAGCCGGCCCTCGACGACGCGGCGGTCGATTTTGCCGCCGAGGGTGAACGGGATGTGCTCAAGCAACGATATGTGGCGCGGGATCATGTGCGCGGGAACAAGTTCGGCCATGGATGCCCGTACGCCTTCGGCTGTCATCTGGGCGCCGTCCACGCAGACCGCCGCGGCCAGGATGTCGGCGCCGCCCGGGGTCGGCACCACGGCTGCGACTCCTATTGCCACCCCGGGGACTTCGCGCAGGGCGGCCTCCACCTCGCCGAGCTCGACGCGGTATCCGCTGAGTTTGACGCGGTGGTCGGCGCGTCCGACGAACTCGAGCGTGCCGTCCGGCAGATACCTGACCAGATCGCCGGTGCGGTACCACGTCCGGTCGTCGTGCACGACGAAACGTTCGGCGGTGAGATCCGGACGTCCGCGGTAACCGCGCGCGATACCGCGTCCCGACACCCACAGCTCGCCGACGACCCAGTCTGGGCAGTCGCCGCCCATACCATTGACCACCCGACAGGCGTTGTTGGGAAGTGGTGTGCCATAGGGCAAAGCGGTCCAGTCAGCGGGTAGCCTACCCGACGGGTCGATCTCGAAAATGGTGTTATGTACGGCGGTTTCGGTCGCACCGCCAAGACCGGCGAAGCGCGCTGCGGGCGCATCGGCCCGCAGCCGACGAGCCACCTCGGGGCGCACCCAATCGCCGCCGGTGGGGACGACCCGCACCGACGACAGCCGTCCCGCGCCAACCTCGACCAGCATCTCCAGCCAGCCCGGCATGAAGTGCAGCACGGTGACGTGGTGGGTGTCGATGAGCCTGGCCCACGCGTCGGGATCACGGCGCTGCCCCTCGTCGACCACGACGATCGCCCCGCCGGTTCGTAAGGTGACGAAGATATCCATCACCGAGATGTCGCCTTCCAGCGTCGACAGCGCCAGGCAACGGTCCGCGGCGCCGATCTCGAAGTGCCGACCGATGAACTCGACGGTGTTCATCGCGGCGTCATGCGTGACCTCGACACCCTTCGGCTCCCCGGTCGAGCCCGACGTAAACAACACGTAGGCCAGGTCAGCGGGATCGGTTGTCGCGGGGCCGATCTCAGTGTCGCCAGGACTGTGGCGGACAATGTCGACGATCGTCAGCGCGGGCACCGGCAACGAGAGCGGTTTTCCGCCGCACACCAGGGCCAGACTCACCTGACCGGTCTGCAGGATCCGCTCCGCGCGGTCGCGCGGCTGGTCGACGCCGATCGGCAGATAGACCCCACCCGCGGCCAGGATCCCCAGCACGGCCGGGATCTGTTCGGCGGTTTTGGGCCCCATCACCGCGACCGTGTCGCCGGCGCGGATTCCGTTGGCACGCAACGCCGCAGCCAACGTCAGCGCCTGGCGGCGCAGCTGCGCGTAGGTGAGATCACCGG
>DASQSQ010000580.1:0-2892 GCA_035642315.1 Mycobacterium sp. | reverse complement strand
TCCATTCCCAGACATTGCCGATCATGTCGACGAGGCCGACGTCGTTCGGCGGGAAAGCGCCCACCGGCGACGTTCCGGTCCAACCAAGCGCACCGTCGTTGCGGTAGGGGAAGCTGCCCTGCCAGGTGTTGGCCATCAGCTTTCCGTCGGGCTTCTCTTCGTCGCCCCACGAATACGTCGTGGCGGCCCCGCCGCGCGCCGCGTACTCCCACTCGGCCTCGGTCGGCAGCCGCCGGCCGGCCCATCGGGCGTATGCCGCGGCGTCGGGATAGGCCACCTGAACGACCGGATGATCGGCCTTGTCGGCGACGTCGCTGTCCGGCCCGAACGGGTGCCGCCAGCTCGCGCCCGGCGCCCAGACCCACCACTGCCGCCAGTCGCGCAGGTCGACCGGACCTGGCGTCGGACGAAACACCATCGCGCCCGCCCGCAACCCTTTCGCGTCGGCTCCCGGGTAGAGCGCGGGGTCGATCGGTTGCTCGGCGACCGTCACATACCTTGTGGCGGAAACGAATTCGGCGAACTGAGCATTGGTCACCGGATGCCGTTCCACCGCAAAGGCGGCCACGGTCACCGTGTGAATCGGCGCTTCCTCGGGGTAAAAGCTTGTCGACCCCATTCGGAATGATCCGGACGGCAGCTCGACCAGCTCGGTGGGCATACGTTCAGGGTATGACGACCGCGAAGTCTTGCATCAGCGCGGTTTTCGCCGCGTCGAAACCGGGCGCGTCGGCCGGCCCTTCCAGGTGCGTGACGACCAGGTATTTGTTCGTGTTGGTCCAGATGTGGGTCATGCGGTCGGCGAAATCGACAGCGCCCGACGGCCCGAGGAATGCGCCGGTGAGCTTCTGGCTGCTGTATCCGCAGAACTTGGCACCCTCCGTGTCCACCCGTACATCGGGCTTCGAGTGCCTCAGCTTTGTGGTGTAGTCCGCGAAGGCTGCGGCGGGATCAAGCGTTGTCGAGGCGATGGTCACCGTGCCGGTCATGCCGTCGGGTCCATTGAGGGTCAACGCCACATCGCCCTGCCCGGGCTCAGACGACCAGTCGTCGGGCACCGAGATGGTGATTCGCGGTGCGGCCGGATCTGAGATTTGCGCGACGGTGCCCACGCCGATGCCGGTCGGCTGCGGGAAGCAAATGAATGCGTTGGGCGGGATGTGGTCCGGCAGCGTTTCCTGGATCCCGGGTACAGGCACACCGCGGCTCGTTGGGGGTCGCGGCGTCGCGGAGTTGGCTGTCGTGGACGCGGCGTGTACTCCGGTCCAGGCGGCGGCCCCGTCGATGGTCCTGACGCATCCCGACAGCACCGCGATCACCACCAGGCCGGCCGATGCCAGCGCAGCCCAGAAAAACCTCGACGGAATATCAGTCACGCGAAAAAGCCAGCGCCAGTTCCTTTTCCACGTCTGCGTAAGGGCGCCCGGTCAGGTCGACTGCGACCTGAGCGATGGTGCCGCCGGTGAACGCGAACGGCGCTTTGTAGCGGCTGGACACCGCCGACCCGCCGTTGCGCCCGACGGTGATTCCCGCGCCCGCCAGCCCGAATGTTCCGGGGTGGGATTGCACATCCGCCAACCTGCCGACCACGTCATCGTCGATGAACAACGTGACGTCGCCCAGCGGCGTATGGCTGTTCGCGACGGTCCCGGTACGCGAATAGTTAACGCCGAGCAGGTGTTTGCCCAACGGCACCGCGCCCTGCGAGGAAACCAGCTGCTGGCGCTCGCCCAGGAAGTTGTAGACGTAGTGCAGCCGTCCGTCCTGGATGAAGAGCACATGTCCGCCATGCGCCCCGCCCTGTTTGAACAGCACTCCCTCGGCGCCGGTGGTATCCACCGTCACCTCGGCCAGCACGGCGAACGAGCGGCCGCGGAGTTCGGCGGCCGCACCGATGCCGACGTCCGCGCAGTCGGGATAGTAGGTGTAGCTGGACCGTTCGCCGACCAGGTATGGCCGGAACCTGGTCAGTGTCTCCATGATGTTCAGATCCGCCAGCGGCAGACCGTTGTACTTGTCGGCCTCGGAATACCACAGCGCTTTGAGCTCCTCAAGCTTGTCGGGGTGTTCCGCGGCCAGGTCATGGCACTGGCTGCGGTCGGCCTCGATGTGAAACAGCTCCCAGCGATCGGCGTCGAAATGTGACCAACCCGCGGGCGTGGCCGCATGCACGGTGTTGGCGAACCAGCCCTGGTGCCAGATCCCGCGGGTTCCCAGCATGGTGTAGAACTGAGTGTCCTTGCCCGTGTCGACAGCCGAATCAGCAAGGGCGGCTGTGAAACTCAACCCGTCCAGTGGTTTCTGCGCGATCCCTTTGACGGTGTCCGGCGGCGTCATGCCCAACAGGTCGTAGACCGTCGGCGTGATGTCGCAGACGTTGACGTAGTTGTCGCGGACCTCGCCGTGCGCCGCAATCCCGTTGGGCCACGAGATGATCGCCGTGTCGGCGATCCCGCCCTCATGGGAGGCGTAGCGCTTGTAGAGCTTGTACGGCGTGTTGAAGGCCATCGCCCACCCGATCGGGTAGTGGTTGTAGGTGTCCGGTCCACCCAGGTGGTCGAATAACTTCATGCTCTCTTCGACGGTGTCGATGTAGCCGTTGAAGAATTTGCCCTCGTTGACCGATCCGTTCGGGCCGCCCTCGCCGCTGGCGCCGTTGTCGGAGATCACCACGATGATGGTGTTGTCGAGCTGGCCGGATTCCTCGAGATAGTCCAGGATGCGGCCAATCTGGGCGTCGGTGTAGCTCAGGAAGCCGGCGAACACCTCGGCCATCCGGCTGAACAGCTCCTTCTCTTCGTCGGCGAGCGAGTCCCACGGCCGCACCGTGTCCTGCAACGGCCACGGCTCGCCGTTGGGTCCCTTGACGTCGAGATACGGGTTGACGGGCGA
>DASQSQ010000579.1:0-6356 GCA_035642315.1 Mycobacterium sp. | reverse complement strand
GGCCGTCTACGACCAACTGATCTCCGCCGCGCGCTCGCTGGAGCGACTCGCGTCCGATGTGCAGGAGATCGAGTTCACCATTCAAGACGGCACGTTGTGGCTACTGCAGACCCGACCGGCGAAGCGGTCGGCGCAGGCCGCGGTGCGACTGGCGTTGCAACTGCACCACGACGGCCTTATCGACGAGGCCGAAACTCTGCGGCGGGTGCAACCAGCCCACGTGGAGGCGTTACTGCGACCGTCGCTGCAACCGGAAAACCGTTTGGCTGCACAGCTTTTAGCCAAAGGCCTGCCAGCCGGTCCCGGCGTCGTCACCGGCCAGGCCTACACCGAGGTGGACGCCGCGATCGATGCCGCCGACCGCGGCGAGGATGTCATCCTGGTCCGCAACCACACCAGCCCCGACGACATTCACGGCATGCTGGTCGCACGCGGCGTCGTCACCGAAACCGGCGGCGCCACCAGCCACGCGGCCGTGGTCAGCCGTGAGCTCGGCCGAGTGGCGGTCGTGGGGTGCGGCCGCGGGGTCGCCGAATTGCTGGCCGGCAAGCTGGTCACCGTCGATGGCAACGAAGGCGAAGTGCGCGACGGACGCCTGCAGCTGACCGCTTGGTCCGAGGAGGACACGCCAGAGCTACGCGAGTTGGCCGACCTCGCCCGACGCGTCAGCCCGCTTCGCGGCCACGCCAGCGGCGACTACCCACTTTTGCCGGGCCATTCCGACGCCGCCGTGCGCGCGGCGATGACGAGCGGGCACACCGACGTGGTGTCCGCCAGCCCGCTGCTGGCAATGCTCGCCGCGATGCGACTCAGCGAGGGCACGTGAGTGAGTTGGCCGTGTTGCAAGCGGTCCGGCTGAAAGGTCGGGTGAGCCTCGCCGATCTTGCCGCAACGCTCGGAGAAGGCACGGACGACGTTGCCGGCACCGTTGACCGGCTCACGAAGTCCGGCCTGCTCATCGACGGCAAGGAACTGCGGGTCAGCCCCGACGGCCGTGTCCGGCTCGACGAATTGCTGGTCGCCGAGCGCAAGCAGATCGACACGGCGGCGCTGGCCGCCGCCTACGCCGACTTCCGTGCCGTCAACGCCGAATTCAAAGCGCTGGTGACCGATTGGCAACTCAAGGACGGCCGACCCAACAGACACGACGACACCGCCTACGACGCCGCCGTCCTGGCCCGCCTCGACGACGTCCACCACCGGGTGACGCCGATCGTCACCGCGGCGGCTGCCCAGCTGCCACGGCTCTGCCACTACTCGGCCAAGCTGCAGGCGGCACTGGACAACGTTCATGGCGGCGACACGGCTTGGTTATCGCGACCTCTCATCGACTCCTACCACACCGTGTGGTTCGAGCTGCATGAGGAACTCATCGTCGCCGCCGGCCTGACCCGAGAATCGGAGGCTAAATCCGGTGACGCGGAATAGATTTCATCAGAGCTCAGCGTCCAGTCGGGCGAGATAGTCGTCGACGTCACCGATCGCGGATTCGGCTGTGTGGACGGTGATCGCCACGGTGTCGCCGATACCGTGCACGCCGTGAGCCAGCCCCATCGCCGGCGACAGCGCCGGATTGCCGGCGGTCAGCAGCACCGGCACAGCGCCGAAGCGCAGATCGCCGGGTCCGCGGAAAACGCTTGACACCACGGTGTTGCCGGACACCTGCGCCGGCCGGACATCGGGATCGAAGTGGCCGACCCCCCAGCGCAGCAGTGGGGCCGGCACTGCGGCGAAGGCCCGGTCCGCCGCGCGCACCGCGGGATGCTGTGCGCGGCGGCGCGCGTCGGCCAGGTCTGCGGCGATCCGCTCCGCCCGGGCCTGCCGTTCCAAACCTGGATATAGGCCGACGGTGACATTGGAGAAGTGGTTATGCGCTTGTGGCACACCAGCTTTAGCCATCGGAACCTCGGCGATCAGCGATGCGGCCGCATCACCCAGGTAGCCGGCGAGCGCGCCGGACACCGCTACCAACGCGGCGACGGTGACGGTGGGGCCACGCAGCTGCCCGCGCTGGCGCACCAGTGTGCGCACGGTGCGCGCGCCGGCGGGCCGGGAGTTGGTGGCCAATGCCGGCCGCGTTCCGGGCGCGACGCCCAGCAGCCCGGCGCGGGTGTCGCGCACCAGTTTGCGATGGGCGCGAACGGCATTGACGGCGCGCCACGGCAGGAAGCCCGGCGAAGCCGTCACCTCGGGCACCGGAGTCTCGCGGCCGAACAGCCAGCCGGCCAGCGCGGCGGAACGAGCACCGTCGGCCAGCGCATGCGCAACCTGCATGACCGCGACGGTGCCCGCGCCGGCGCCGCCGGGTAGGTCGTGCACCGGCGCGAAGAGGTGCAAGCGCCACGGCGCCAAGCGGATATCCAGCTGATCGTCCGCGAGCCGGACCACGGCATCCAGGCAGCCGGTCCAGCTGTGATCGTCGAGTTGGTGGTGGGTCACCCGTTCGGGCTCCAGCTCCGTTTGGACCCAGCTGGGATAGGTCAACGGCGATCCGTCGTCGACGCGTACCGTCAAGGCTCGGCAAGCTCGGGCCCGACGCCGGACATCCTCGACTGCACGCTCGAAATCCGTTGGTTCGCCGTCGAATGCATAAACCAAGAAGTCGTCGTTGGGGACCTTGGCCGACATCCAGTAGAACTGCGCGTCGACCGCTGTCATCCGGGTCGACATGCCCATCACCCTAGCCACAGCCCGAACGCACTGTCCGCGAACCCGAGCTACCCCTCGAATGCACTCGGGGTCGCGGCCGCACTTACAACAGCGAATCGTGCTGTAGGCGTGCTGAACCCACGCTGCTGGACGTCCGTGCCATTTACGTCCATGCTATTTACACCTGAGAAATTACCCCGTTGGCCGCGGCGCAGCCAGCTGAGTCCGGGATCCCGGATGGATCGTCTCACTGACCAGCCGCTGGCAATACCGGGTTGAACTGCGCGGTCCCGCGGCCTCTCCCGCCGTCAGGACCGCGCAGAGTCTCTGTGCGTTTGCCGCCGCTACCGCGCCCACACGCCGGCGGCCCGATGGTCGGCCGCCGCGACATCGTCGGCTCCGTCACGCACCGCGTTCCCAAGGTCGACCAGAATTTCGTTGAGCGCCGTGGCCGCCTGATGCCACTTCAACTGCTCGACCCCGTAGGCAGTGGCGGCTTCGCGGGTCCACAGTTCCCGCAGCGGCGCAACGTGAGACCTCAACTCCTGCAAGGCCGCGTTGAAGCGGGCGGCGGTGCTGTGAATCTCCTGGCGAACCGAGCATTCGATCTCGTCGAATTTGTATGACAACCGTGGGTCCATGGATCATCGCCTCACAGGTTCCCGGCGGCGGTGCCGATGTGATGGGCATGATTGTCAGCCGCCTCACGCAGTGCGGCTTCGTTGGAGCGAATGGTCTCCGCGATGCCGTGCAGGGCATGGTGGAGTTTCATCGACTCCGCGTTCCACCGATGCACGACGTCCTTGAATCGCCCTGCGGCGGCGCCACCCCACACCGACGGCGGCACATTGCTCATCCGGCCGATGAATGCCTGCAGCGTCGTCCGGATCTCTTCATTGCGGGTGTCGATCACCCCGGCAACCGACCGCATCAGATCAAAGTCGGCGCTGAGCGTGTTGTCCACTGCTGGTGTACTCACCTTTTCCCCTTTTGCCTAACCGTTAACGACATGTAGGACGCCCAGCGGTCTGTTCCGGTTCCGACTGACTAACGTTGCTTGCGGCAGTCCAGAAAGGCAGGGCAGGCGAATGTCGGTCACGATCGACCCGCGCCGCCACGACGCAGTGCTGTTCGACCTGGGTGGCCTGGCCCCTGACGAATCGCTCGTGAGGCAACTGCACGACGCCGGCGTCGCCGCCGACGACCACCAACCCCTCGTCGAGGCGGCGAACCGGCTGTCGGTGCGCCCGGGGCGGTGCGCCGTCGTCACAGCGACCGAAAACGGTGTCGCCGCCGCCCGGGCGGAGGGATTCGCGCTGGTGATCGGGATCGCGACGTCGGGACACCGCGATGAGCTGACCGACCGCGGGGCCGACGCGGTGATCACGGATCTGCACGACATCAGCGTGCGCACCGGCGACCGCCGGATGTCCGAGCTGCCCGACGGGCTGCGGGCCCTCGACGCGATCACCGGTCAGCACCCCGCGGTGTTCTTCGACTTCGACGGCACGCTTTCGGATATCGTCGAGAACCCCGACTCCGCCCGGTTGGTGGCCGGTGCGGCCGACGCGCTGACAGCGCTGACCACACAGTGCCCTGTCGCGATACTGAGCGGCCGCGACCTGACCGACGTGCGCCAGCGGATCGGCCTGCCCGGCATCTGGTATGCGGGCAGTCACGGTTTCGAGCTGACCGGACCTGACGGCACACACCACGAGAACGCCGAGGCGGCCGCAAGTATCCCGGTGCTCGAGCAGGCCGCCGCCGAGCTGACCGATCAGCTCGCTCACATCCCAGGTGTTGTGGTGGAACACAAGCGGTTTGGTGTTGCCGTGCACTACCGCAACGCCGCCCGTGACCGAGTCGGCGAGGCGGCGGCGGCGGTGCGAAGTGTCGGGCAGCGCACCGCGCTTCGCGTAACCACGGGCCGCGAGGTCATCGAGCTACGTCCAGACGTCGACTGGGATAAGGGCAAGACGCTGCGCTGGGTGCTGGACCATATTCGCGACGACGAACAGCCGGGTCCGCTGTTACCGATCTACCTCGGCGACGACATCACCGACGAGGACGCCTTCGACGCGATCCATGATGACGGTATCGCAATCCTGGTGCGGCACAGCGACGACGGGGATCGCGCCACCGCCGCCAATTACGCGCTGGACAATCCGGCACGCGCGCGCGAATTCACCGATCGGCTCGCACAACAGCTCGCGCACTGATCACAAGACCGCTTGTGTTTGCGTCACTTTGGCGGCCAGCTTGCCGTCGTCGTTGCGGACTTCCGTCTCGAGCACGATGACGCGCTTTCCGATGTGCAACGGGTGGCAGTGCGCCTTCAAAGTGCCGGAGCGGGTGGCCGCCAAGAAATTGGTCTTGGATTCGATGGTTGCGGTTCCGCCCGCCCCCTCAGGGAGATTCAGGAATGCACATGCTCCGCCCGCTGAGTCCGCAAGGGCCATGACGATGCCGCCGTGCAGCACGTCGTTACCTGTCGTAAGGGTGGGCGCCCAATCCAGGCTCAACACCACCTCGTCGGGACCGAAGGTGTCCGCGGTGATGCCCAGTGTCGCGCACAGCGGCATTAACTTTTGGATCAGTTCGGTCGCGGCGGTGTCGGTCATCGGCTCACTTTCCTTGTGCGTGCAGCACTTCAGCGGTGTCCGCGTCGGCGGGATAAAACGACTCGATTGCGACTTCGGCGACCGTCACATCCAACGGTGCGCCGACGACCGCGGTCATGCTGAAGAACGCCAGCTCAGTTCCGTTGTGTCGCAAGCGCAGTGGCACTGCGACGTCGGTCGGTTCGGGGCGCTCGGCCTCGCCGCCGGGGTAGCCCGACAATTCGGACAGCAGCTCGGTCAGCCGCGGGTCGCGGGTCACCCTGACTTGGCGGTGCAGCCGCTCGAGGATATGCGCCCGCCACTCAGGCAGATTCGCGATTCGGGGCGCCATCCCGTCCGGGTGCAGCGACACCCGCAACGCGTTCGCCGGCGGCGTGAGCAGCGCAGGGTCGCATCCTTCGGTGAGCACCGCGACCGCCGCGTTGCCGTCGAGCATTTCCCACCATCGGTTGACGACCAATGCCGGATACGGCTCGTGTCCGGAGAGGATCTGACGCAGTGCCGCCCGCAGCCGGGTCATTTCCGGCTCATCGAGCGAGTGTTCGGGATAGGCAGGCGCATACCCGCCGGCCAACAGCAACGCGTTGCGCTCACGCAGCGGCACGTCGAGTTGCTCACTGAGCCGCAGGATCATTCCCGAAGTCGGACGCGACCGTCCGGTCTCCACGAAACTCAGATGCCGCGCCGAGATGTCGGTCTGAATCGACAAGTCGAGCTGACTTATTCGGCGCCGTTCGCGCCATTCACGCAGCATCAGGCCGACCGGTGGTGTCGCCGGGGCCCGCGGGGCCAGAGTCGTCACCGCCCCGATGCTAGCCGCGTGGGCTCATGGTCACGATTACCTCCGGGGTAATTTTTCGTCCCTGGCCGATGGGCCAAAATGCGCTCTAGCTGCGAAAAGACATCACAGTAACTCACAGTCAGACAGGCAGTTTGGCGCCCAAGTGTGGGCAAATTGTGGGCACGCCGCTTGCGTGGCGACCTCGCGATGCCCCGGTCACCAAGTGTGGCGATTGCGATGGCCAATCCCAGCTGCCGGTGGGTGATGTGATCCGGCACCCACACATCGCCGCGACGGGACTCAGG
>DASQSQ010000578.1:0-11594 GCA_035642315.1 Mycobacterium sp. | reverse complement strand
ACATCCGGCCTTCTCGGCGCAGCAAATCCGCGGCGCTGAGCCCGCCGCCGCGGCGCTGCCGGGTCCGATCGCTGCCCTCGACGTCTTTTCCACGGGCGTTCAGTTTCTGCGTGGCGACGTCTGGGTCTTTGTCCTCCCGCGGGGGCGTCGGGATGGCGGTGGTGGCTTGGTCCTCGACGTCCTCGTTTTTGGGCCGTTGTCCTGCAGGGCGTTCCGTCGGAACGGGCATCGCGCGGGTTTGGTCGGCGGACGGATCTTTGGCCAGCAGCACCTGCAACGCGTTGTTGAAGAAAGCGACCGTCGGCACCGCCAGCAGCGCGCCGACGACCCCGGCGAGCACACCGCCCGTCGAGATCGCCACCACGACTGCCAGCGGATGGATCGACACCGCACGGCCCATCACCAACGGCTGCAAGATGTGCGCCTCGAGCTGGTTCACGCCGATGAGCACGCCCAGCGTCATGAGCGCATAGACCCAGCCCTTCGCCAGCAGCGCGACCACCACCGCGAGAAAACCGCTGAGGACCGCACCGACCAGCGGGATGAACGCACCGAGGAACACCAACGAGGCCAACGGCAGTGCCAGCGGCACGGCCATGATCGCCAACCCGGTGCCGACTCCCCCCGCGTCGACCAACGCCACGAGGAAGGTGGCCCGCACGTAGCCCACCAGCGACCCGTATCCCGCGCTGCCGGCCGCGCGCACCCGGTCCCGGACGTGGGCGGGGAAGATCCTCGTGACGTAGGCCCAGATATTGCGCCCGCCGTATAGGAAGAAGATCAGCGTAAAAAACATCAGCAGTGCGGCAGTGACGATTTCGGTGACAGTGGCCGCAGTCGACAGCGCGCCGCTGGTCAGCTTCGCCTGATTGTTTTGCAGCGCCTGGATCGCCGCGTTGCCGGCGTTTTCGATCTGTTGGCGGCTCAGATGCAGCGGCCCCTCGATCAGCCAGTTGCGGGTGGTATCGATGCTGCGGGTGACCTGGTTGACCAAGTCCGGCAAACCGATGACGAACTGGCTGATGACGAACGTCAAGATCCCGCCCAGAACCGCGAAGCCGCCCAGGATGACAAAGGCGACGGCGCCACCGCGGGGCGCGCCCCGCCGGTCCAGCCAATCCACCGCCGGGACCAGCAACGCACTCACCATCAACGCCAGTAGCAGCGGGACAACGATGATTTCCAGCCGTGCAATAACCCATAACAGCGCAACCAGAGCCGCCAGGACGGCCAACAGCCGCCAGGCCCAGGCAGCGGCTTTTCGGACAATGGGTTCTACCGAATCCGCGTAGTCCACGTCGGCCTTCGACGGCATATGGGCAAGCCTAACCGCGCGGCGACGGTCACCGTTGGCAAACACAGTGCGGACACCCACGCCGTGCACCGATTACGGCGCGACCTGCGCGGCTACCCTGAAACACGTGTCTCGCGACGCGCCGGCCACGAACGTGAACGGCCAGCACGAAGAACGCGCCCGCGGCAAGTACTGGTGGGTGCGCTGGGCCGTTCTGGGCGTCGTCGCGATCGTGCTCGCGGTGGAAGTGGCCCTGGTGTGGGACCAGCTGGCCAAGGCCGCGCGGAGTCTGTTTTCAGCGAAGTGGTACTGGCTGTTGGCCTCGGCCCTGGCTGCCGTTGTCTTGATGCACAGCTTCGCTGAGGTCCAACGGACTCTGCTGGCATCGGCGGGAGTACGCGTCAAAGAGCTTCGCTCCGAGGCCGCCTATTACGCGGCCAACGCGTTGAGTACCACGCTGCCCGGCGGCCCGGTGCTTGCGGCGACGTTTTTGCTTCGGCAGCAACGGATTTGGGGTGCCTCGACGTTGGTGGCGTCGTGGCAGCTGGTGATGTCGGGTGTGCTGCAAGCGGTTGGCCTGGCCCTGCTCGGTCTGGGCGGCGCGTTCTTTCTGGGCGCGAAGAACAACCCGTTCTCACTGTTGTTTACCCTGGGCGGCTTCGTCGCGCTGTTGCTGTTGGCCCAGGCGGTGGCGTCGCGCCCGGAACTGATCGACGGCATCGGGTGCCGGGTGTTGTCGTGGTTCAACTCGATTCGTAGCAGGCCGGCCGACACCGGCCTGGCGAAGTGGCGCGAGATGCTCTCCCAGCTGGAATCGGTCAGCCTGCGCCGCCGCGATTTGGCGACCGCGTTCAGCTGGTCGCTGGTGAACCGCTTCGCCGACGTGGCCTGCCTCGGCTTCGCCGCTTACGCGGCCGGCTATCACGCATCGGTCGGCGGGTTGACGGTCGCCTGCGCGGCCGCGCGCGCCGTCGGCACGATACCGCTGATGCCCGGCGGTCTGCTGGTCGTGGAGGCGGTGCTGGTGCCCGGTCTGGCGTCCAGTGGCATGCCGTTGTCGGGCGCCATCTCGACGATGTTGATCTACCGGTTGATCAGCTGGTTGTTGCTCGCTGCGGTCGGCTGGGTGGTGTTTTTCTTCATGTTCCGCACCGAGAACCCGATCGACCTGGACGACGCCGATATCGAAACCGTGGACGCCCAGGGCGACACTGCGTCGGCCACCGAGCCCGCCGCGGCGGAACTACCCGAGGATGCGCTACAAGGCCCGGTGCCGCCGCCGGATCCGGCCGTCGAGCCCCGGCCCAAAACTAGGCCGGCGACTACCTAACGGCGCTCAGCCCCGGCATCACTGCGGCGCCGGGTGCGACGGGGGCCGCAGCCGGAACACCGGCCGGAGCCAGCGCGCCCTGGGCGCCGTTGACGGCCTGCGCCGCGGCACCGGGAAGGCCTCCGGGCAGCCCGCCTTGCGCGCTCTGCATCAAGCCCAGCACCTGGGGAAGGCTGATCGGCAACTTGCACCTGGTGGACAGTCCCGCAAGCGGCATCGCGATGGTCTGCATATCGCTGGCCGCCCTGGGGTTGGCGTCGAAGTAGCCCTTCAGCGAGTTGACCGAGTCCGGTCCGGCCGGTTGTTGCAAGACGGTGGTCATTGCCTGGTTGGTCTCCGGATGCCCGTCCAGGTAGTCGCCCGCCGACCTGGCAACGTTGCCGATCGTCCTGGCCATCTCGCTGGCTGCACAGGGATCAGACGCGCCGACCGCCGACGGCGCAGACAGCAGCACCACCGCGGTGGCACCGCCGACCGCGGTGGCCGTCAGCACGCCGAACAGCCGCCGGCGCAATGTCGCAGTGCTCCCAGGCAGGGAAGTCATACAGAACTCCTTGTTGGCTTACGGGCGAAGGCCCACCGGCCATCCTGCCATCCGTTCCGATGAGCCCGCCAATTCAGCGCGTAAGAAACTCGTCACACCGACATCGTTGCCGAGTTGTTGCAGCTCAGCGGGGTTGGCACATAGCGTGCTGAGGTAGGCTTTCCTGCACGCAACGCTAATGCGGGGAGACCAAAATCCAGCACTTCATGATGCGCCTAAGCAGCAACCTGCGCAGATTCCGCTGGCTGGTCTTCACAGGCTGGTTGCTCGCGCTCCTACCGGCGATCTACCTGACGGTGACCCAGTCGGGTCACCTGACCGGCGGCGGTTTCGAGGTGGCCGGATCTCAGTCGCTGCGCGTCCACGACGCACTTGAGGCGCACTACCCCGACCAGGGCACATCACCGTTGGCGCTCGTGGCGGCCCCGCGGGCGGATGCCAGCTACGAAGACATGAACGCCGCCGCCGCATTTCTGCAGCAAGTCGCCGGCCAAGTTTCCGATGTGGCGGTGGTGAAAAATCCGGCCCAGCCGGCACCGGAGCCCGACCGGCCGTACGTGGTGTCGTTGCGGCTGGACTCTTCCAACAACAGCAGCGCCAGCGACGCCGCCAAGAAGTTGCGGGCAAAGGTCGGTGTACAGGGCGAGCGGCCGGGCCAGATGGAAAACGGCCGGGTCCGGCTGTACGTCATCGGCCAGGGCGCGCTGAGCACAGCCGCGGCGGCCAACACCAAGCACGACATCGCCGCGGCGGAACGCTGGAACCTTCCGATCATCCTGATTGTGTTGCTGGCGGTGTTCGGTTCGCTTGCCGCCGCCGCGATCCCGCTGGCGCTGGGTATCTGCACCGTCGCCATCACCATGGGACTGGTCTATCTGCTGTCGAACTACACCACGATGTCGGTGTTCGTCACCTCGACGGTGTCGATGTTCGGCATCGCGCTGGCGGTCGACTATTCGCTGTTCATCCTGATGCGTTTCCGCGAGGAACTGCGCGCCGGACGCCAGCCCCAGGAGGCGGTCGACGCGGCGATGGCGACATCCGGTCTGGCCGTGGTGCTCTCCGGGATGACCGTGGTGGCCTCGCTCACCGGCATCTACTTGATCGACACCCCGGCGCTGGCGTCGATGGCCACTGGCGCGATCCTCGCCGTCGCGGTCGCGATGCTGACCTCGACGACCATGACGCCGGCGGTGTTGGCGACGTTCGGCCGGTCAGCCGCCAAGAGATCCGCGGCGCTGCACTGGTCGCGGCGACCAGAAACGACGCAGTCGCGGTTCTGGAGTCGTTGGATCGGCGGGGTGATGCGCCGGCCGTGGCTGTCGGCATTGGCGGCATCGGCCGTCCTTCTTCTCATGGCGGTGCCGGCGCTGTCGATGGTGTTGGGCAACAGCCTGCTGCGGCAGTTCGACTCGTCGCATGAGATTCGCGCCGGGGTGTCTGCAGCGGCCGAGGCGCTGGGGCCCGGCGCGCTGGGTCCGGTGCAGGTGCTGGTGACCTTCCCTGGCGGCGACGCCTCCTCGCCCGCGCACAGTCAGACCCTGGCGGCGATCCGGCAGAAGATGGCCCAGGCGCCCGACATGGCCTCGGTGGCTTCGCCGGTGTTCGCCGACAACAACACCAGCGCCATGTTGTCCGGCGTGCTGTCGGTGGATCCCGAGGACCTTGGCGCGCGCAGCAGTATCGCCTGGATGCGAGCCCACCTACCTGAGGTGGCGGGAGACAACTCGGCACAGCTGAACGTCGGCGGGCCCACCGCGCTGATCAAAGACTTCGACGACCAGGTGTCCAGGACCCAACCGCTGGTATTGGTTTTCGTCGCCCTGATCGCCTTCGTGATGCTGCTGATCTCGATTCAATCGGTGTTCTTGGCGTTCAAGGGCGTGCTGATGACGGTGTTGTCGGTTGCCGCGGCCTACGGCAGCCTGGTGATGGTCTTCCAGTGGGGGTGGCTGGAAAAGCTCGGATTCGCCCCGATCACCTCCATCGACAGCACCGTTCCGCCGCTGGTGCTGGCCATGACGTTCGGCCTGTCGATGGACTACGAGATCTTCTTGCTGACGCGAATCCGGGAAAGGTTCCTGCAAACCGGACACACCCGCGACGCCGTCGCCTACGGCGTCAGCACCAGCGCGCGCACCATCACCAGCGCCGCGCTGATCATGATCGCGGTGTTCATCGGTTTCGCCTTCGCGGGTATGCCGCTGGTGGCCGAAATCGGTGTGGCTTGCGCCGTCGCGATCGCGGTGGACGCCACCGTGGTGCGGTTGGTGATGGTGCCCGCCCTGATGGCGATGTTCGCGCACTGGAACTGGTGGCTGCCCGGCTGGCTGGAACGCATTCTGCCGTCGGTTGACTTCGAAAAGCCGCTGCCCACAGTCGATCTCGGCAATATTCTGATGATCCCCGATGACATCTCGGCTCCGGCGGTGCCCGGTGCAGACCTGCGGATCGTGCTGAAGTCCGCAGCCAGGCTCAAGCACCTGGTCCCGGACGCGATTACCGTGACCGACCCGCTGGCCTTCACCGGGTGCGGACGTATCGGCGGATTGCGCGAACACGTCAAGGGCGGAGATGACCCCGCCACCCACGAGTTGGCTGTGGCCGGGTCGGCGGCCGGCACCAATGGTCATGCGAAGCCTAAAAAGTTCGCCGGCGGCCTCTCGCACCGCAACGGCGTGGGCCGCGCGGCACCGCGTGCGGTCCGGCCCGTACATCCGGTCACGCTGTGGCGCGGCCGACTCTCGGTCGCTCTCGACGCACTGGAAACCCAGGCCGAGAACGACGACCCGACGTTCGAGCGGCGCAGTCCGGTAGAAACCACCCACGTCCAGCTGCCCACCGGTGACCGGCTGCAGATCCCGACCGGTGCGGAGACGCTGCGGCTCAAGAGCTACCTGATCATGTCCCGTAACAGCAGCCGGGATTACGCCGAATTTGCTGAACTAGTCGACACCATGGAAGCCGAGACCGTCGCATTAGTGCTGGCCGGGATGGACAGGTACTACTGTAGTCAATCACCCAGGCGGCAATGGATCGCTACGCAGTTGGTCCGGCGGCTCGCGGACCCGCATCCGTCGGATCTTGATGACGAGAGTCCGGACGAGGAGGCACACTGGGAAGAGGTCAGGCAGCGCTGCCTCTCGGTGGCGGTAGCGATGTTGGAGGAGGCGAGGTGACGTTGGCAGCCGACCGACGCCACGGGCCGGCGCCGCATCGCCCCCCCGTCCGCCCGCGCAATGCCGAGCGACCCGTGGAATTCTGGCCGACCTCGGCCATCCGCTCGGCGCTGGAAGGTGGCGACATCGCCACCTGGAAGCAGATCGCCGTCGCGATCAAACGCGACCCGTACGGACGCACCGCCCGTCAAGTCGAAGAAGTTCTGGAGAACTCACGGCCGTACGGCATCTCCAAGGCCCTGGCGGAGGTGCTGGACCGCGCCCGCGCGCACCTGGAGGCCAACGAGTGCACCGAAGTGGCCCGCCACGTCCGGTTGCTGATCGAACGATCGGGACTGAAGATGCCCGAATTCGCGTCCCGGATCGGGGTTCCCGTCGACGAACTGGGCGCCTACCTCGCGGCGACGACCAGCCCGTCGGCGGCGTTGATGATCCGGATGCGCCGGCTGTCTGACCGGTTCGCGAAGGCCGGAGCGGGGCAGCCGCCGCGCCAGTCGTCGCAGCAGCCGCCACACCAACCGCGCCAGCAGCCATCCCAGCGGCCGCCTCGCAGCCACTGATGCTCGGCCAGCCCGACGATGTAACACTGCGGCGCATCCTGGTGGAGACCCGCACCATCGCGGTGCTCGGCGCATCC
Organism: Mycobacterium sp.; assembly: GCA_035642315.1. Lineage (GTDB taxonomy): Bacteria > Actinomycetota > Actinomycetes > Mycobacteriales > Mycobacteriaceae > Mycobacterium. Next base: position 4,610 of record DASQSQ010000578.1, on the reverse strand, counting down.
GACAAGCCGACGCGGCCCAGTCACGAGATCTACTCGTATCTGGTCGCGACGGGCGACTACCAGGTGTATCCGGTTAACCCGACGATCACCGAGATCGACGGCGCCCCAGTGTATCCGCGGTTGGCCGACTTGCCCGTGGTGCCCGACATGGTCGATGTGTTCCGCCGGTTCGAGGAGTTGCCGTCGGTGCTGGCCGACACGCTTGCCCTTGACCAGCGGCCGAAAACCCTATGGCTGCAGCAAGGGTTGTGGCATGAGCAAGTGGGCCGCGCCGCAGAGGCAGCCGGTATGCACGCGGTGATGGACCTTTGCCTGATGGTCGAGCACGCCCGGTTGCGCTGACAGTTGTTACCGGGCGTTGATCGGCGACACGTCCAGCACCAGCCAGTGGTCGCTCTGCTTGGTCAGGGTGATGTGCAGCGCCAGCACCGCATTGTCGGGAGGCTGACCCGGCGTGTTCTGGGTAGCGCGCAGAACCACCGCCACCGCGGCCGCCGACGGCCCGATCGCTTCGACTCCGGCTTCCAGCGTCGACGCCGTCGCGGTGACATTGCGTTGCGCCAAATCCGCTGTGGCCTTACCGAAATTCTGCTTGAACGCAGTCGCCTGTTCCGGCACCATCATGGCCGCGGCGCGGTCGATAGAGGCCGCCGGTTCTTGCGGCGAGAAGGTGCCCGTCGCCTCGGCCATCCCGGTCGCGATCCGCACTACCTCCGCCGAGTCGGCCTTCAGACGGCGGTCGGGCAACGTCCAGTGGGTGTATCCGGTCAACACCGCCGACACCACCGCCACTGCGCACAGACCGACAACCCCTAACCGGAGAGCGGGCGCGTCGTCGTCAGTGCCAACGGTCACCGAATCCCGGCGCCACAGCCAGACATTCACCGCTACGCCCTGAACGATGAGCAGCACCAGCACCGCACATGTCGCCACCCACCACCGCGGCCAGGCTAGGACAACCCCGATCGCCAGCAGTGCGCCGATCGCCGCCAACGGCGCGGCGATGTCAAACGCCGCGACTCGCCAGGCGTTCCTCATCGAATCGACTCGAGCCGCGAGATCATCAGTTTGCCGTCCACGTCGGAGACGCCGAGCCGCAGGTTCCAGTGCACGGTCTGCGGCTTGCCGCCGGCGTTTTCGCTGATTGACGTGGCAACCACCATGACCGAGTCGGTGCGACTGGCGACCGAGGCCGGCAGTTGCTCAGGCTGCGGTGGCCGGGGGCTGCCCGGCTGGGTGTCCAAGTCGTGGCGCACCGCTTCCACCGCCACCGCTTCAACTTGGCCGTGGCTGGTCGACTGCAGCCGCTGCACCACTTGCTGATAGGGCTGCATGGTGGAGTCGAAATCGGCGTTGAGTTCCCCGACGGTGCCGTCGTGCAGCCGCTGCAGGCTGGCCGTGACGTTGCCGGTGTTCATGTTGATCAGCACGCTGGTCCAGTCGACGGCGGCCTGCATGATTCGGCTCTGGTAGCTGCGATCGTCGACGTCGTTGCGGTGCGCTACCCAGATGACCGCGGCCAGCGCGATTGCCGCTACCGAAAGCGCTCCCAGCGCCGCCGAGGCGACGCCGTAGCCGGAGATGACCGGGCCGTCGAATTCGTCGTGCGCCGTTTCATCTGCTGGCTCGGTCTGCTCGGCGGCGGGCATGGCCGTGAGCCTAGCCGGGCGACGATGCAGAGCGCGCAGCGCGATGAGGAGGAGCCTGGCAATCGAGCCTAGCCGGGCGACGATGCAGTGGGGCCAACCCCAGCCACATGGTAAGGATGGTGGCGTGACGGTAGAAGCTATCCGCTCGGGCATCGACCTGAGCAATGTCGACGCTGGTGCCCGCCCCCAAGACGACCTGTTCGGCCATGTGAACGGCCGCTGGCTGGCTGATTACGCCATCCCGGCGGACCGCGCCACCGACGGCGCCTTCCGCTCGTTGTTCGACCGGGCAGAGGTCCAGGTGCGCGACCTGATCACCGAAGTCAGCCAGGACGCAGGAGCACCCGGCACCGACGAACAGCGCATCGGCGACCTGTACGCCAGCTTCCTCGACGAGGACACCGTCGAACAGCGCGGTGTGCAACCGCTGCTCGACGAGTTGGCAGCGATCGACGACGCCGCCGACCCCGACGCGCTGGCGGCCGTTGTCGGTGCCCTGCAACGTACCGGCGTCGGCGGTGGGGTTGGTGTCTACGTCGACACCGACTCCAAGAACTCCACCCGCTACCTGGTGCACGTGAGCCAGTCGGGGCTCGGACTGCCCGACGAGTCCTACTACCGCGACGAACAGCATGCCGAGCTGCTGGCCGCCTACCCCGATCACATCGCGCGGATGTTCGCCCTCGTCTACGGCGGCTCGGCCGACGACCATCGCGATACGGCGTCACGGATCGTGGCGCTGGAGACCAAACTGGCTGCGGCGCACTGGGATGTCGTCAAACGCCGCGATGCCGACCTCACCTACAACCTGCGTACTTTCGCCGATCTGCAGGCCGACGCGGCAGGCTTCGATTGGCCCGATTGGGTGAGCGCACTTGGCAGCACACCCGATGCTGTCGCTGAACTTGTTGTGCGCCAACCGGATTACCTGACAACGTTCGCCGAACTATGGCGCAGTGAGGATTTCGACGACTGGAAGAGCTGGGCGCGCTGGCGGCTGATCCACGCCCGCGCCGGACTGCTCAACGATGCCCTGGTCGCCGAGGACTTCACGTTCTACGGCAGCAAGCTCACCGGCACCGAACAGATCCGTGAGCGTTGGAAGCGCGGGGTCGGGCTGGTGGAGGGCATGCTGGGCGACGCCGTCGGAAAGCTTTACGTAGAGCGCCATTTCCCGCCGGACGCCAAGGCCCGCATCGACGCACTGGTCGCCAACCTGCGTGAGGCGTACCGGGTCAGCATCACCAACCTGGACTGGATGACGCCGGAAACCCGGCAACGCGCGTTGGCCAAGCTGGACAAGTTCACCGCCAAAGTCGCCTACCCGAAGAAGTGGCGGGACTACTCGAAGCTGGTGATCGACCGCGGCGACCTCTACGGCAATTACCGGCGTGGGTACGAGGTCAACTCCGACCGGGAGCTGGCCAAGTTGGGCGGCCCGGTCGATCGCGACGAATGGTTCATGACCCCGCAGACCGTCAACGCCTATTACAACCCGGGGATGAACGAGATCGTCTTTCCCGCAGGCATTTTGCAACCGCCGTTCTTTGACCCCGACGTCGACGACGCCGCCAACTACGGCGGCATCGGCGCGGTCATCGGCCACGAAATCGGGCACGGCTTCGACGACCAGGGCGCCAAGTACGACGGCGACGGCAATTTGGTCGACTGGTGGACCGACGACGACCGCACCGAGTTCGGCGCCCGCACCAAAGCGCTGATCGAGCAGTACGACGTCTACACACCCCGCGGGCTGGATAACGGCAACCACGTCAACGGCGCGTTCACCGTCGGGGAGAACATCGGCGATCTGGGCGGGCTCTCCATCGCGCTGCTGGCTTATGAGCTGTCGTTGAACGGCGAAACCTCGCCCGTCATCGACGGTCTCACCGGCGTGCAAAGAGTGTTCTTCGGCTGGGCCCAGGTGTGGCGCACCAAATCCCGTGATGCCGAGGCGATCCGGCGGCTGGCCATCGACCCGCACTCGCCGCCGGAGTTCCGCTGCAATGGCGTCATCCGCAACATCGATGCCTTCTACGACGCCTTCGACGTCGCCGAGAACGACGAGCTATACCTCGACCCGCAGCACCGGGTCAGGATCTGGAACTAGGTCGCTGAACCCTACAGCTGCCAGTCGTTGGAGCCGTCGTTCTTCGAGTAGGTCCCGACGGAGTTCTTGACGACGATGGGATCGCCGGTGCCGAAGTTGGTGAAGAACCACTTCGCGTTGGACGGGCTGATGTTGATGCAGCCGTGGCTGACGTCGCGCTTGCCCTGATCGGACACCGACCACGGCGCGCTGTGTACGTAGTCGCCGCTGTTGTCGAACTGCACGGCGTCCTCGACGTTCACCTTGTAGCCGTACGTCGAGTTGACCGGCACGCCGTAGGTCGACGAATCCATCACGACCTTGGCCTTCTTGTCCAGCACGTAGTAGGTGCCGTTGGGCGTCTGATGACCGCCCGCCGCCATCCCCATCGACATCGGGAAAGTCTGCTCCACCGTTCCGTTGCGGGTGACGGTCAGCGTGTGGGTGGCGTCGTCGGCGGTGGCGATCAGCGAATCGCCGGTGACAAAGTTGTTCTGGGTGCCCGCCGCGTCGACGTGCACCGCGGTGTGGGCGGGCCAGAAGCTGAGCGGACGCCACCGCACCTGACTAGGTGTCAGCCAATAAAACTTGCCCGACACCGGCGGGGTCGACGATACGTGGATCGCCTGTTCGGCCATCGGCTTGTCGGCGATCGGGCGGGCGAAGTTGATGATGATCGGCTCGCCCACCCCGACGGTCGAGCCGCTGACCGGATTGAAGGTCGGCGGCACGAACGGCGGCGAGCCGGTGAACGGCGCGGGGTTCTGCCCGACAACCGGGCCGGGCGGCGCGCCGGCCGGAGTCACTCCGGGCGCTGCCAACGGGTCGACCGCGGCCGGCGAGGCTCCGGGAACGCCCGGCACCGGCGGGGC
>DASQSQ010000577.1:0-6831 GCA_035642315.1 Mycobacterium sp. | reverse complement strand
GCACATCGAGCGGTGCGCAGTGTTGGTGCACGTCGTCGACTGCGCCACCGAGGAACCGGGCCGCGACCCGGTGTCCGACATCGATGCGCTGGAAGCGGAGCTGGCCGCGTACACGCCGACGCTGCAGGGTGACTCGGCGTTGGGTGATCTTGTCGAGCGGCCAAGAGCTGTGGTGCTCAACAAGATTGACGTGCCAGCGGCCCGCGAGCTGGCCGAGTTCGTTCGCGACGATATCGCCGCGCGCGGCTGGCCGGTGTTTCTGGTGTCGACGGTCAGCAGAGAAGGGTTGCAGCCGTTGATCTTTGCGCTCGCCGACATGGTGTCGCAGTACCACGCGGCTCAGCCGGTGCTGGTGCCACGACGGCCGGTGATCCGCCCGGTCCCGGTCGACGAATCCGGGTTCACGGTGGAATCCGACGGTCAGGGTGGATTCGTGGTCCGCGGTCGACGCCCCGAACGTTGGATCGCCCAGACCAACTTCGACAACGACGAGGCGGTCGGCTATCTCGGTGACCGGCTGGCCCGGCTGGGTGTCGAGGACGAACTGATGCGCCTGGGCGCACGCCCGGGATGCGCGGTCACCATCGGCGAGGTCACATTCGACTGGGAGCCGCAGACGCCGGCCGGCACCGACACGGCGATGACGAGACGCGGCACGGACTCACGTCTGGACAGCACTGACCGCGTCGGCGCCGACGAACGCAAGGCGGCCCGTCGACAACGCCGCGAACACGGTGACGCCGAATGACCGCACGGGAGGCGATCCGCGCCGCGCGAAGCGTCGTGGTGAAAGTCGGCACCACCGCGTTGACCACATCGACCGGCATGTTCGACGCCGGGAGGCTGGCGGGGCTCGTCGACGCCATCGAGGCCCGGATGAAAGCCGGCTCCGATGTCGTCATCGTCTCCTCCGGGGCGATCGCTGCCGGCATCGAGCCGCTCGGGTTGGCCAAGCGGCCCACCGATCTCGCCACCAAACAGGCGGCGGCCAGTGTCGGTCAGGTCGCGCTGGTGAATGCCTGGAGCGCCGCATTCGCCCGCTATCAGCGCAGCGTTGGGCAGGTCTTGCTGACCGCGCATGACATTTCGATGCGGGTGCAGCACACCAACGCTCAGCGCACCTTGGACCGGCTGCGGGCGCTGCATGCGGTGGCGATCGTCAACGAGAACGACACGGTTGCCACCAACGAAATCCGGTTCGGCGATAACGACCGGCTCTCGGCGCTGGTCGCGCACCTGGTCGGGGCGGACGCGCTGGTGTTGCTGAGCGACATCGACGGGCTCTACGACTCCGACCCGCGTAAGGTCCGCGAATCACGTTTCATCCCTGAGGTTTCCGGGCCTGACGACCTCGACGGCGTAATCGCGGGAGAAAGCAGCCATCTGGGCACCGGCGGCATGGCGTCGAAGGTGTCGTCGGCGCTGCTGGCCGCCGACGCCGGAGTGCCGGTGCTGCTGGCAGCCGCCGCGGACGCCGCGACCGCGTTGAACGACGCCTCGGTCGGCACGGTGTTCGCCGCTCGGCCCAATCGGATGTCGGCACGCCGTTTTTGGGTGCGCTACGCCGCGGAGTCCGCCGGTGCGCTGACCCTCGATGATGGCGCGGTGCGCGCCGTGCTGGGCCAACGCCGTTCGCTGCTGCCTGCGGGAATCACCGGGCTGTCCGGCCGTTTTCACGGCGGTGACGTCGTCGATCTGGAGGGGCCCGACGCGACCGTGGTGGCTCGCGGCGTGGTCGCCTACGACGCCACCGAGTTGGCCACCATGATCGGCCGGTCGACCTCGGAGCTGCCCGCCGAATTGCGCAGGCCCGCGGTGCATGCCGACGACCTGGTGGCTGTCTAGGTTGCCATCGGCTTCAGATACAAAGCGCCCCAGACGATTTCGGTCAGCGTGGTGGTGAGCTCGGCATCGTATGTGGGCGGGTTGGTCGGTAGGTTCTGTTGGCAAGACCGCTCGACCATCCAGGTGAGCGCGCTGGCCGTGGTCGTCGCCCGCAGCTCGCGGCGGATCGACCCGTCGGCTTGGCCTTCTTCGATGACGCGGGTCAATCGCCCGGTGATAGCCGTCAGCAGATTGCGGTAGGTCGCTCCGACTAACGAGTCGTAGGCGGCCATCTCGTTCAGCGCCACCAGCACCGGTTGGTGTCGCCGGTAGCTGGCGATGATCGCGGCCATCCCGGCGCGGACGTCATCGGGATCGTGTCGCCACGCCACGCTCCACCAGCGTTCGGCGCTTTCGGCGAGATCGGCGAACACCTGGCCGGCCAGTCGGCGCAGCAGGTGGCCCTTGTCTTCGAAGTAGATGTAGAAGCTGGCCCGCGACATCTTCGCCTCACTCGACAGCCGGTCCACGGACAGTTCGGTGAAGCTGGCACCGTCGCGCATCAGGCGTTCGGTGGCGTCGAGCAACCGGCGCTCGATCTGCTCGCGCCGCTCCTGCCGCTTGGCTTGCGGCTTGCGGGTGACCGATGGCATGGCACCTCCTCATCCCCACCGCTGGTCAGAGCGTAACCGAAGTCTCGACATCTTGACTAGACACTATGTCTAGATTTATCGTCGGCGGTGTTGAGACTCGTGACCGAAGTCATAGCCGATGGAGGACCCACCATGACCGCGACGGCCGCCACCCCCCGCGCCTACGACCCGATCGATCTTTCGTCGCGCGCGTTCTGGGCCAGCAGCGCACAGGAGAGAGAACGCTCGTTTGCGGTGCTGCGGGCCGAGCGTCCGGTCAGCTGGCATCCACCGGTCGAAGACGCCACCATGAACGACCCCGACGACCCCGGTTATTGGGCGATCACCCGACGCGACGACATCGCTGACGTCAGTCGCAACAACGAGGTGTTCCTGTCCGGCAAGGGGGTGATGTTCGAGAACTTTCCGGTGGAACTGCTCGAAGCGTCGCAGTCCTTCCTGGCCATGGACCCGCCGCGGCAGTCCTACCTTCGCAAACTCGCCAGCGCCGCGTTCACCCCGCGGCAGGTCCGGCGCATCGAGGATTCGATCCAGGCGAACGCCAAGACCATCGTGGAGGAGCTCAAAGCCGCAGGCAGCGGTGCCGATTTCGTCGACCTCTGCGCCAAGGAGCTACCCATTCGCACGCTGTCGGACATGGTGGGCATCCCCGAGTCGGAGCGGCAACGCCTGGCGCACGCCGCCGATGCCATGGTCTCGTCGGGCGACCCGGAGTACCTTAACGGCCGCCACCCGCTGGAGGTGTTGTTCGAGGCGCAGACGTATGTCCATCAGGTGGCCGGGATGCTCGCCGCCGAGCGCCGGGAGCATCCCGGCGATGACTTGTTCACCAGCCTGGTGAACGCCGAAGTGGACGGTGACCGGCTGACTGACGCCGACATCGCCGCGTTCTTTGTGCTGCTCACCGTGGCCGGCAACGACACCACCCGGCAAACCACCAGTCATGCGCTAAAGGCGCTCACCGACTTTCCCGATCAGCGTGCCTGGCTACTGGAGGATTTCGACAACCGCATCGGCGGAGCGACCGAGGAGTTCATTCGCTGGGCCAGTCCGGTGATGACCTTCCGTCGCACGGCCGCAAAGGATTTCGAGTTCAACGGCCAGACCATCCGGGCGGGGGAGAAGGTGGTGATGTTCTATGCGTCCGGCAACTGGGACACCGAGGCCTTCGAGCATCCGGAGCGCTTTGATCTGAGCCGAAGCCCCAACCCGCATCTCGGCTTCGGTGGTGGCGGGGTGCACTTCTGCATGGGCGCGCACGTGGCCAGGGCCCAACTGCGCGCGATCTTCGGCGAACTCTTGCGTCAGCTGCCGGACATCCAGGCAGGCGAACCGGTATACGTGCCCGGCAACTTCATCCACGGGATTCGCAGCATGCCCTGCACCTTCTGAGGCTGCTTAGCGGACCGACGCCGCCGCGAGCTCGTCGGCCAGCAGCGTCAGCAATTCCGAGCAGCCGCCGTCGACCTTGACGGACGCCAGGTCGTCGCCGCGGGTGGGTCCGCGGTTGATGATCGCGACCGGGATACCGCACGCTGCGGCATGGCGCACGAACCGGTAGCCCGAGAACACCGTCAGCGACGATCCGGCCACCAGCAGCGCGTCGGCGGCATCAATCAGTGAAAATGCTTGTTCGACAACAGCTTTAGATACGCTCTCGCCGAAATAGACGATGTCGGGCTTGAGCATGCCGCCACACGATGGGCAGTCCAGGTAGCGGAAGGTATCAGTTTCGGTGACGACGGCATCAGCATCCGGAGCAACTGCCAGCCCACCGACCGCCTCGGCGCGTTCGACGAATCCCGGGTTGAGAGCGTCGAGCTTATCTCCAAGCGCCGCGCGGGTCATCGAGTCGCCGCAACTCAGGCAAACCACCTGCGCGTACGTGCCGTGCAGGTTGATCACGTTGCGGCTACCGGCCTTGGTGTGCAACAGGTCAACGTTTTGGGTGATGACGCCGGACACCACGCCGTCGCGCTCCAGTGTGGCCAACGCCCGGTGCCCGGCGTTGGGCAAGGTCTCGTCCATGTGCCGCCAGCCGACCTGATTGCGCGCCCAGTACCGTTGCCGGAACACCGGATCCGAGGTGTACTGCCGAATCGTCATCGGATTGCTCGGCGGCGAATCAGGGCCTCGGTAGTCGGGGATACCGGAATCGGTGGAAATCCCTGCTCCGGTCAAAACCGCCAGACGGCGATCGGCCAACAGAGCGATCAGCTCCGGAGATTCCGCGCAGGCCGTCACCTATTCGAGAGTACGGATCGGTCGCGTTTACTGCGGGTGGGTCGCCAGGTAGTCGCCGACCGGGATCGGAGACGCTTCGGCGTAGCCGATCGGTAGCAACACATCGCCGGCGGTCGTGGCGAAGTAGACGTCCCACCGGTAGAACGTGGCGAAAGCAGCGGGATCGGCTCCGATCAACGAAGCGTACTGGTCGACCGCGCGCACGTAATTGTTCGAGTGGTTGTAGGCAAAAATGGCGCCATCGAGGTTGTTGGCAAAGCCGCTCGCGGCGAGGAAGCGGCCCGCCGCCATGATGCTGTCGCGCGGTGAGTGGATATCACCACCCTGGCCGTAGCCGGCGAACGTCGAAGGCAAGAACTGCATGGGGCCTTGCGCGCCCGCGGTGCTCACACCGTTGACGCTGCCGAACCGGGTCTCCACCAGGTTGATCGCGGCCAGGTAGTTCCAGCCGACGCCGGTCTCCGCCTCCGCCGCGTGATAGTCACCCATCAGCTCATCGGCGGGGATCGGAGGGTCGACATGCCACGCGGGCAGCATGTCCCGCACGTTTGCCATCGCCTCTAGTTGGCGACGGGCGTCGACATTGCGGTCGTAAACACCGACCAAGTCGGCAGGGATTCGCGGTCGTATCGTCGCGTCCCATTCGGGGTGCCGCCCGATTGCGCGGTAGGCTGCCTGCTCGCGATGCGCCGCGGCGTCCAGCGCCGGCCCCCCGTTATGCAGCGCACGCTCGTCGGCGACAAGATCGTCGGCCAGCTGTGCCGGGTCCGACGCCAGTTGGGGCTGTGCCCCCCTTGGCAGGCTCGGCGCGGCGGCCAGCGTTCGTGTCGCGAGCGGTGTGCCGGCCGCTGTCGCTGCGGTTGAGGCGGTCACCGCGCGTGTGGTCGGCGGCGTCGTTGACGGTGTGCAGCCGGCGAGTGCGACCACGATTGCGCCGAGAAGCCCGACAGCCCGCTGCGGAGCTACGACGACACGCTTACGACTCACGGTGTTCACTTCCCTCGGTTGCCCGAAATTCCGCTGCTATCTTTGCACTCACGCGCGGCCGCTGAACAGGCAGCCGTCAAGGAACGCGCCTTCCCAGGCGTCGACGGGTTTGCTGTCAAGTCCGTGCGCGCGCGAGAAGGTCAGTCTGGATGCCGCCCAACGTTTTTGGTCGACGACCGTGACTGCCAAGATGTTTGGCGGTGTACACGCGCCAGTGGCGCGATGCCTCGACGGACCAACCGTGCGACCAAGCAATCAACGAACGCGGCCGCCGCTGGGGTGTCGACTACGCAAAGATAGGTAGCGCACTAAGTAGTTTTGCGGTGCCGGCCGGGCCGTGATCGGTGTCTGCTGAATGAGTCACAGCAATGAGCTCCGCGAGCCACCGACAAGACCCAGGCATCAGATGAACCTCTGGCATTCACGCAGTGGATAGGCGCGCCGTGTCGATGATCACCGTCGGTCGAGAAAACAGCAACGATATCGACCTTTACTACGAGGATCACGGAACCGGGCAGTCGGTTGTGCTGATCCACGGATACCCACTGAGCGCGAACTCCTGGGAAAAACAGGAACATGTCTTGCTGCAAGCCGGATACCGCGTCATCAGCTATGACCGCCGCGGCTTTGGCCGATCCAGTCAGCCGACGGTCGGCTACGACTACGACACCTTGGCCGAGGACCTCGACGCGGTTCTCGAGCAACTCGAACTCACCGGTTGCGTATTGATTGGGTTCTGCATGGGCACCGGCGAAGTGACCCGCTACCTGAGCACCTTCGGCTCGTCGCGAGTCAGCAAAGCCGTCCTGATCGGCGCCATTCCTCCGTTTCTGCTCAAGACCCAGGACAACCCCGACGGCGTCGAGCAGTCAGTCTTCGACGACATCAAGGCCGCGGTCATCGCTGACAGACCCGCCTACTTCAAGAACTTCCTCGACAACTCCTACAACATCGACGTCCTTGCGGGCACCAGAATCAGCTACCAGGCGTGGCAAAACAGCTTCAATGTGGCGCTCGCCGCGTCTGCACACGCCGCCCACGCCTGCATCGACACCTGACACCAGATCCACAATCTCGTCAGCGGCGATATCGCCGGTACATACTCCTTCCACCGCATCCAGCT
>DASQSQ010000576.1:0-7459 GCA_035642315.1 Mycobacterium sp. | reverse complement strand
AACTTCCATGCGTCGTTGGTCGGTTTCGATGGTGCCCGTCAAACCGTTGGCAACTGGCTCGAGACCGGCGACTCCGACCTTGCCGCCGTCGAGCTTCTGCAGGTCGGGCGCGATCTCTTTGTAGTTATTGAGGATGGAGTCGTCGCTGTCGCCCTTGAGCGGGATGGACACGAAGGTGTGCTTCTTGTCCTCGGTCGCCATTCCCTTGACCACCGGATCGGTGGAGTTCGGAGCCGCGAGGTAGCCGACCCAGCCCAGCACCTGGTCGGGGTGATCGGCTTTGAACTTGTCGAGTTGGTCCTTGATCTGCTTTTGCCAGGCCGGGTCGTCGACCGTCTTGCCCTGCGGAGCGGTGAACGTAGCCACGATGTGGCTGGTCCGGTCCCGGCCGTAGGTGTCGTCGCCCAGCACGGACGCCTTGACCGACTGACTGCTGTCGTCGAAGAAACCGCTCTGCGTGACGTGCTTGCCGAGGCTGATCCCGAAGATGCCTGCGCCGAGGCACAGCGCCACCATGACGCCGATCACGATGAACCGGTAGCGATACACAGTTCGACCCCACCAGGCGAACACGTAAGCTCCTTACTGGATCTGCGGCGACCCGCGCATTGGTTTTAGTTTGTCAGACACGCGCGGTCAGCAACGAAGACAGCGGCCGGAACGGTTGCAGCCACGCCCCCTTCTCAGGCAGCGAATCGAGTCCGATTCGCGGCAGCGGCTCCCGGAAAACACCCTCGATGTCCTCCAGGTCAACAAACTCCAAGGTATCCGACGCTAGCGCCCAACTCGCATGTTCGCGAAATCCAAGCACCTGGACGGGTACCCCGCTGCGGGCAATTTCCTCGAGTGGCTGGCGAAAAGCTTGGCCGTCGGCGGATGCCACTACCAGCGCCGCAAGGCCGTCGGCGTTCCGATGCGCGATGTGGTCCAGCATGTCGCTGTCGACATCGCTGTCTTCGTCGAGTTTCGGCTTGGCGAAGACGGCAAATCCGACATTACGCAGCGCATCCACCCACGGCCGGACCACGTCCGCGCTGCCCGGCGCGATGTTGGTGAATACGGTGGCCTCGGGCTCGGTTGAAACCTCGCCTCGATTGGCCGCGACCTCGGCGGTGCGGGCCAGCAGCCAGCGGCCGAGCGCGTCGAAGCGCGGTCGTTCGAGTGCGGTGGGTCTGCGCCCCAGGATGGAGCCCAGGCCCATGTCCAGGTTCGGCGCGTCCCACACCAGCAGCACGCGGTGAACGGCTGGAACCGCGTTCGCCATGGGATCGCCGGCCAGAGGCTCCGCGGTTGTTTCGTCGGTCAGGCTCATGCTCAGCATCTTTCCCAAAGCAATTCGGAGACAGCGCTGCCTGCGAACTGCGCCTTGTCCTCATATTTAGTAATCGGGCGGACGACCGAGATCGCCAGTTCGCTTCTGCCCGGTCCGACCCGCTTGAGGCGGGGTTCGGCGTCACCGACCTCGGCGATCTGCTCGGCGTAGCCCGGATGGTCGGTGGCGGCGTGCAGCACGCCCCCAAAACGGAGCCGGTCGGCGATCAGGGCAACCGTGGTGGGCTGGAGCAGCCGGCGTTTGTGGTGCCGCGCCTTGGGCCATGGATCGGGGAAGAACACCCGGACCCCGCTCAGCGAGCCCGGCGTGATCAGGTTTTCCAGCACGTCGACGGCATCCCCGCGGATCAACCGGATATTGGTGACCTTCTCCCGATCGATGGCGCTGAGCAACTGTGCCAGCCCACGCCGATAAACCTCGACGGCGATTACATCGACTTCCGGCTCCAGTTGCGCCATCGCTAACGTAGAAGTTCCTGTGCCGCAGCCAATTTCGAGTACGAGCGGTGCATCACGGCCGAACCAGCAGCGAGCATCCAGCGGCTCGTCGGGCGCATCGGGGCTGTGCTGCGCCACCGCCATCATCCCGAGTTCGGGCCACAACCGCTCCCAGGTCCGCTGCTGGGCCGCCGACAGCGCCGACCGCCGGGTCCGGAAGCTGGTGGTCCGGCGATAACCGCTGGCAGTGCGTGCCGCAGACACGGCGTCTGGCGGTGTCGGCGGTGTGACCGCTTCCACCGGGGGCTGCGCACGCATCCGTTCATCGTTACCCATGAATCGTTCATGTTGCCTCCCACGGCCCAGATTGATACCCAACAGTTGCCTTCGGCTGGTAGTGGGTGGCTCGCATCCAAGCGGCGCAAATGTCACTATTCGAGCGGCAGACCCGGGCCGCCACCTTGCACCTCTCGGTGACAATGGTGCGGTGCGGGTACAGATCTAGCTGGCGAAACACATGATCGAACAGGGGCATCAGATTTTCGTCGACGAGCTGAAGCGATTTGCCACCGAGGTGGCCGACGCGCGGTGCGCCGCGATCGCCGATCGGCTGGCCGCGCCGCTGCGGGTTGCCGTATCCGGACGTCGCGGCGTGGGCCGCAGCACTCTCGCGCACGCACTGGCGCGCGTCGGTGTGACTGTGACGACCTCAGCTGAAGCCGACGTCGACGTCTACGTCATCGCCGAGGTGGTCAAACCCGAGGATCGGGACGCGATCGGGGCGGCCGCCCGGCCGGTCGTGGCGGTGCTGAACAAGGCGGATTTGATCGTCACCACAGAATCGGGCGTGCACCCGCACGGGCCGACCCGAGCGGCGCGAACCCGCTGCGCACGGCTGTCCGCGCACATCGGTCTGCCGATCCAGCCGGTGGTGGGATTGCTCGCCGTCGCCGCTCTCGACGATCTGCTGGACGACACGCTGTGGGCGGGGTTGCAGGCGCTGGCCAGCCGGCCCGCCGCGCTCCTATCGGCGCCTGAACTGCTCGACACACTCGATGTGTTCGGTGTCGAGCAGGCCGTGGCGGCGATCCGGCGCGGTTCGACCCGGGATCAGACTCGCGCCATGCTGCGACGGCTGAGCTGCATTGACGAGGTGGTCGGTGCGATCGAGTCGGTCGGCGCACAGGTCTGCTACCGCCGGGTGCTGGACGGCGTCGCCGAATTGGAGACGCTGGCCGTCAGCGACCGCCGAATCGGGAAGTTCCTGTCATGCGACGACACGGTGGTCGCGCGCATGGCGGACGCCGTCGACGTCGTCGAGGCAGCCGGCCTGAACGTCGATCGTTGCGACAGCGCCGCGGCGTACTTACGCCGCGCCGTGGGCTGGCAACGCTACAACCGTGGACCGGTGGCGGGCTTGCACCGGGCGTGCGGCGTCGACATCGTCAGGGGTTCGCTGCGGCTATGGTCGAAGGTCGGGAGTTCAATGTGACCGACCGGACAGACGATGGCGCATCCGCCGCAGAAGACGCAGTCGACGCAGTAGATGCAATGGTGGCGGCTATCGGGCCGCGCCTGGGAGCGCCGACCACGCTGCGCCGGGACGTCGTTCTGGTGACCGGCCCATGGCTGGCCGGGGTCAGCGGCGTGGTCGCGGCATTGAGCGAACGGTTGCCCGAGTACACGTTCATCGAGTCAACCGACCTGGCGGCCGGCGAGGCGCCGACGGCGGTGGTGTTCGTCGTCTCGGCAGCGGCCGCGCTCACCGAATCGGATTGTGCGCTGCTTGACGCCGCGACCGCAGCTACCGACACGGTGATCGGTGCGGTGTCGAAGATCGACGTGCATCGCACTTGGCACGATGTGCTGGCCGCCGACCGCGAAGCCCTGTCGGCGCACGCGCCGCGCTACCGCGACGTGCCCTGGATAGGTGTGGCCGCCCTGCCCGACCGCGGCGAACCGCAAGTCGACGACCTCGTCGCCGCGGTACGCGAACAGCTCGCCGACACCGACCTTGCGCGACGAAATAGATTGCGGGCCTGGGAATCCCGGTTGCAAAACGTCGCCGACCGCTACGATCGGGACGCCGACGGCGCGGGCCGGCGAGCGCGGGTCGAGGCATTGCGTGAGCAGCGCAGCGAAATCCTGCGGCAGCGGCGACTGTCGAAGTCCGAGCGCACGATCGCGCTGCGCAGCCAGGCCCAGCAGGCCCGGGTCCAACTGTCGTACTTCGCCCGCAACCGTTGTGCCTCGGTGCGCTCCGAGCTGCAGGAGGACGCGGCGGGTCTGGCCCGGCGTCAACTGCCGACCTTTGAGTCCTACACCCGCCGCCGGATCAATGAGGTGGTCGCCGAGGTCGACGAGGGCACCACCACACATTTGGCCGACGTCGCGAAAAGCCTGGGACTGGCGGTCGACTCGCCGGCGCCGACCGCTCTGCCCAAGATCGAGATGCCGGCCCCCCAGCTGAAGTCGCGACGGCTGGAGACCCGGCTGATGATGCTGGTGGGTGCGGGCTTCGGGTTGGGCGTGGCGTTGACGCTGAGCCGGCTGCTGGCGGACTTGACGCCCGGCCTCACCGTGGCCGGAGTCGTCGCGTGTGCGGCGATCGGGCTGGCGCTGACCGTCTGGGTGGTCGGCACCCGCGGCCTGCTGCGCGATCGCGCGTTGCTGGACCGTTGGGCCGGTGAAGCGACCGCCCAGCTGCGCTCCGCACTCGAGCAGCTGGTCGCGACCCGGGTGCTAGGCGCCGAATCGTCGCTGACCGCAGCGTTGGGCGAGCAAGACGAGGGCGAAAGCGCACGGGTAACCGAGCAGGTCGGTGTCATCGACACCGAGCTGCGTGAGCACGCCGTCGTCGGGGCGCGGGCCGCCGCACTGCGCGGCCGGGAGATGCCGACGTTGCAGGCCGCGCTGGAAGCGGTGCGGGCCGAACTCGGCGAACCTGCGGCGCCCGGCGACGCCGTCAGCCAGCCCGAGGGCTCGGATACCCCGGCCGGCGACTCGGAAGCCGGCGGCGAAGAAATTGGCGAAACCGCGTCGCCGAATACCGCAGATAACGTGTTCTGAATCGTTCCTGTGAGTGATCCAATACCCTCCCGACCTGCCTAAGCGATATTCGCCGCGATAACCTGGGTATACGTTCACCGCTAAGCCGCACGGGCGAAATGGTCCGCTCAGGGCCATAGAGCAGCCGCCTACGCAGACGAGTGCAGGAGATTTCGATGACCTCAGCGACCGTTCCCGGTCTGGATACCGCGCCGACTAACCACCAGGGCCTGCTGTCCTGGGTGGAGGAGGTCGCCGAGCTCACCCAGCCGGATCGGGTGGTCTTCGCTGACGGCTCCGAGGAAGAGTGGCAGCGGGTCTGCGACCAGCTGGTGGAGGCGGGCACCTTCAAGCCGCTGAACCCTGAGAAGCAGCCCAACTCGTACCTGGCATTGTCCGACCCCTCCGACGTGGCACGCGTCGAGTCGCGGACCTACATCTGTTCCGAGCGCGAGGTCGACGCCGGTCCGACCAACAACTGGATGGACCCGGCCGAGATGCGCTCGACCATGACTGACCTGTACCGCGGTTGCATGCGGGGTCGCACCATGTGGGTGGTGCCGTTCTGCATGGGCCCGCTCGGTGCCGACGACCCCAAGCTGGGCGTGGAGATCACCGACTCGGAATACGTGGTCGTGTCGATGCGCACCATGACCCGCATGGGCAAAGCGGCATTGGAGAAGATCGGCGACGACGGGTTCTTCGTCAAGGCATTGCACTCCGTCGGCGCTCCGCTGGAGGACGGGCAAAAAGACGTCCCGTGGCCGTGCAATGACACCAAATACATCACCCACTTCCCGGAAACGCGCGAAATCTGGAGCTACGGTTCGGGTTACGGCGGCAACGCGCTATTGGGCAAGAAGTGCTATTCGCTGCGAATCGCTTCGGCCATGGCTCGCGACGAGGGCTGGCTGGCCGAGCACATGCTGATCCTCAAGCTGATTTCCCCGGAGAACAAGGCTTACTACTTCGCCGCGGCATTCCCGTCGGCGTGCGGCAAAACCAACCTGGCGATGCTGCAGCCCACCATTCCGGGCTGGCGGGCCGAAACGCTCGGCGACGACATCGCCTGGATGCGGTTCGGAAAGGACGGCCGGCTCTACGCCGTTAATCCCGAGTTCGGTTTCTTCGGGGTTGCGCCGGGCACCAACTGGAAGTCCAACCCGAACGCAATGCGCACCATCGCCAAGGGCAACACCGTCTTCACCAACGTCGCGCTCACCGACGACGACGACGTGTGGTGGGAAGGTCTCGAGGGCGAGCCGGACCATCTGATCGACTGGAAGGGCAACGACTGGGTTCTCCGTGAGACGGAAACCAAAGCCGCGCACCCGAATTCGCGGTACTGCACGCCGATGTCGCAGTGCCCCACGCTGGCTCCCGAGTGGGACGACCCGCAAGGCGTGCCGATCTCGGGCATCCTGTTCGGCGCCCGCCGCAAGACCACGGTGCCGCTGGTGACCGCTGCCCGCGACTGGCAGCACGGGGTGTTCATGGGCGCCACCATGGGCAGCGAGCAGACCGCCGCCGCCGAGGGCAAGGTCGGCACCGTTCGCCGCGACCCGATGGCTATGCTGCCGTTCCTGGGCTACCACGTCGGTGACTACTTCCAGCACTGGCTCGACCTGGGCAAGAACTCCGACGAGTCCAAGCTGCCGAAGGTGTTCTTCGTCAACTGGTTCCGCCGCGGTGCGGGTGGCAAGTTCCTGTGGCCGGGCTTCGGCGAGAACAGCCGCGTGCTGAAGTGGATCGTCGACCGCATCGAGCACAAGGTCGGCGGTCAGGACACCCCGATCGGCGTCGTCCCTTCCGCCGACGACCTCGACTTGGACGGGCTGGACGTCGACGCCGCTGATGTGGCGAAAGCGCTCGTGGTCAACGCGAGCGAATGGCGCGAGGAACTGCCGTTGATCGAGGAGTGGTTCGAGTTCGTCGGCGAGAAACTGCCGACCGGCGTCAAGGACGAGTTCGAGGCGCTCAAGCAGCGGCTCGCCGAAGCCGACTAGTTAGTCACTCGCCAGTCAACTGCCGGTAAAGCGGCAGGGTAGCCACATCCTAAGTATCGGTCACCCGAACTCGCTGTTACGGCCGTACTGACCAGCAAATTCAGACCGCATCGCCGGATTTATCGGTAGCCAGCCTACGTTGCTGGATCACCGCTCGGACGGTATCTTTTGACCGGGCCGCACGGATGCCCTCCGAACTCCGACCGAGCAGGCGATCTCAGCGAGATGGATATGACAACAACGGCCCCCGGCGCGGTCAGCGCTGCCGCGCCGTCGCGGTCATTGTTTCGCCCGCTGGGAATCGTCGCCGTCGTCATCTGCCCGGCCCTGGTGCTGCGCATCATCGGCATCCACCCAAGCCCGGTCCTGGGGCTGATCACCTACGGAGCCGCCGTGGTCGCGGCCAGCTTCCTGCTGGCGTGGGCCGCGGAAGCCGCCCAGATCGACGTGTCGGGTGGACTGGCGGTCGCGGTGCTGGGCGTTATCGCGGTGCTGCCCGAATACGCGGTCGACCTTTATTACGCCTACACCGCGGGCCACGTGCCTGAGTACACCCAATACGCCGCGGCGAACATGACCGGCTCGAATCGGCTGCTGATGGGTCTCGGGTGGCCGGTCGTCGTTCTGGTCAGCAT